>JABJBS010000011.1 GCA_018668695.1 Deltaproteobacteria bacterium | reverse complement strand
TTCGAAGATTCCATGTATTGCGGGAGCCCAATCTTGCACCGCACGCCACGAGGCTCCATTTGAGACTTCACCAAGCCCGCCACGATGTTCAAGATTTCACCAATAGCATCACCGACTTCGTCGGGTGGTAGATCTTCTTCGTCCGGTCCCAACGCAAAGAGAGCTCGCGATAAGGACTGAGCACCTCGAGCATCCGAGAACATACACAGCCAAAGCAGGTCATCACCACCTTCGAATGGTAGATAGGAGCCCATTTGGTCACTCGGGATATCGGTTGTATAGGCAACGACTTCCGCCTCACTCGCGAACCCGAGAGGATTCGATGACACCTGCTTGGTGGCCAAAACCACCGCATCAAGCCAATCCTTGAGAGGAATCGATGTACCCGATGCATCGTCCTTGCCGAAAACTGCCGTGAGTTCACGGTTGAAGTTCTCAGCTGTAAACGGCTTGCCGATTAGAAACAGAGCACCCTCTGACTCCGCATCATCGCGCATCTCCTGGGACTGCTCTGATGTAACGAAACCAAACTTTACGTCAATGGCTTCACGCTTGAGCGTCTTGAGAAGCTCCATCCCGTTCATTTTCGGCATATTCCAGTCGCAAAGCACAAGGTCTGGCTTATTGGATTTGATAAGAGATAGACCGGCCTCGCCGTCCCCGGCCTCAATGATTTCGTGGTCACCAAAACCTGCCTGCTTCAAGGTTCGTTTGATGAGGTTTCGCATCGGCTTGCTATCTTCAATTATCATAATCGTCATTTGTCTTACCTACCCACTTGGTTTTGCAATTCAGTTTGCTGCTATCAAGGGCATCACCATCTTAAAGGTACTGCCTTTGCCTAGGTTAGTAGCAATCTCAATTCTGCCACCTAAAGATTCAATATCCCTGCGAACGACATCCATTCCCACGCCGCGGCCGGAAATAGATGTCACTTGTGCTGCGGTCGAGAACCCGGGATGAAATATCAGAGCCAAAATCTCAGATTCTGGCATGTCTTGATTCTCTTCAACCAAACCTTTTTGTACGGCCTTGTTGAAAATAACGTCTTTATCAATACCTTTGCCATCATCTGAAATCTCGACGATGACTTCTTTCTCGTCGTTGTATGCATTGATGGTAATGGTGCCGAGCGGAGGCTTGCCTACGCCTTTGCGGCCTTCTGGGCTTTCAAGGCCGTGGTCAACAGCGTTTCGAACCATGTGAACCAAAGGCGAACTAACAGCCTCAGCCATCTTTCGGTCAACCTTGGTGTCGTCACCGTGAACAACCAGCTTAACCAGCTTCTCTGTTTTCTTGGCAAGGTCACGAACCATGCGGCTCATTTTGGTAAACACTGGCTTGAGTTCAACCATTCTTAGTCTAGCACTGATTTCGTGGATATCCGTGGACACGCCACTCATTTCCTGAAACGCCTGAAGTAACGAGCCAGACAACTCAGTGTCTGTCTCCGTCATATTCTTCTGCGCTTCATTCAGCTTCAGGCACAAAGCTTCAAGTTGGTTTAAAAGCTCCATGTCAACTTTAACAGTTTCCTTGGTCTTCTTCGCCGACTTCTGCGGTGCGTCTGCTTCGTCGGCCTGCGCATCATCCCTAATCGCTGGCAACTCAATCGACGTAAACGCTTTACCGTTTTCAAGCGCCGACAATAAGCCGTCAACAGTCGCAACAGCCCAGGCCACGAAAGGCTCAGGTTCGTCTACATCACCGTTGATAACGAGCTGCATAACCTCGTGGCACTTCGTTACACCTTCGCGCAGGGAACCATCCGCCCACTGAGGTAAGCTTTCGCCCAATTCCTCAAGAAGCGAGAGGGCCTCTGCCAACAACCAAAGGCTTAAGCCTTGTGGCTCAGGCGCCGCCAACATTTCACCACGGCGGACCGCCTCGAGGCGGTCGATGAGTCCTGCCACTTCAGGAAACAAAATTAAACTGGTACCTTCATCCACGGCATACTTTACTTCGTCCAGAAGCTTTCGGAGTAAATCGTTTGAATCCATGCAAACGTCTATCACGCCGCCCTTGAGTTCATACTTCTCACTGCGACAGTCGGATAGAACTTCTTCAGTTATATGCGTTAGGTTGGTGATATCATCGAGATCACAACAGCTTGCAACACCCTTGATCGAGTGAACCTTGCGGAATACTTCATTCAGGTGTTCCGGATCCGTAACACCTTGTTGAAGCTCCAAGAGAACCTCTTCAATCCGTGCGACTTCGTCGTAACTCTCATCGAGAAACTCAACCAAGAGTTCAACGTCTTCTTCATCACGTTCAACCTTCGTTCTCTCTTGAGAGCCCGCAGCCGCAGCATCGGACTCGACCACATCCGGAGAACCACCTGAAATAGCAGCAGACGGTGCTACTTGCCCATCACGTACCGCTTCAAGCTTCGCAACCAACGGCTCCACTTCAGAGAATCGTCGAACTTCGCGGCTCTCATCAACCGCAACCTTCACTGCATCGAGCAGGATACGGAGCAAGTCATTGGATTCCAAAACAACATCTAAAACGTTGCCTGCAACCTTCAACTTGTCCTCGCGACAGTCCGACAAAACCTCTTCGGTTATATGGGTAAGTCGAGTGATATCTTCGAGGTCAATACAACTGGCAACACCCTTGATGGAGTGCACCTTTCGAAACATCTCGTTGACGTAATCGGGATCGGATGCACCGCCCTGTATCTCGCCTAGAATTTCTTCGATTCGGTCGACCTCGTCGTAGCTCTCGTCCAAGAATTCAACAAAGAGTTCCAAGTCTTCTTCATCTCGTTCAACAGGCCCCAAGACCTGCTCGGGCTCTGCTGAGCCGGCTTCTTCATCGCCGCCCGCTTCTTCAAGCACGGCAGATATTTCACTCATAAGCGCTTTAGAAGTTCGCTCACTCCAGACGAAGAAAATCTCACCGTCCATATCCGGGCTGCTTAGCGCACGACCCAGGAGCGGGATTTTTCTAGTACCGAATTTGGCACACTCATCGCCCTCGAGAAAAAGAGGAATCGTACCGGTGGATTTATCGCCAGACCCTACAGCCTTCTTAATCGCACCGGCAGTCATATTCACAAGCTCGCCGAGTGCATCCACAACTTCTTCAGCCGTGGGCTCCTCGTCGGGTTCCATCACGTAGATAGCCCGCGTTAAGCTTTTACAACCATTCTCACATCCAAAGAGCGCCAAGTCCCATACACCATCGTCACGAATGACACTGATACGACCGCCAAACTTCATGGATGTCGGATCAAAGGCAACGAAATCTCCCCTAGGCTCTAGGGTGAGCATAAACATCGTTTCACAGGCCTTGAGAAGTCCCTCAAGAGCAAGTTCCATCGGCTTTGCTAATTGCAAGTCCTTACCCCGTTTTAAGATTTACCCGCACATCAATCGATGTGCCCCTACTCTTAAATTGATATTGCCATCTCCAGCGCCGGTCAACCGGTGCAGAAGTTTCGTGAGCCGCATTGCATACATGCACCCACGCAAAACTACATTCTCTCACCTGTAAACCTGTCAGGGTGTACCCCCCGCGCTATCCGCAGGTGCCGGCGTGTTGTCTCCAGATCCAGGACCACCCTGTCCTGTCGACGTTTGACCATCAGCACTGCCCTGGTCCGTTCCTGCAGGCTTTGCGGCGTTGGCTTCCTTAGCCTTACGACTCTTTTTCTTGAGTCTTATTTTGGCCGTAACCCATTTAGCAGCGCTATCTTCGTCATCATTTCGATCTGCAAGATTAATCAGTTGGTTAACAGGACGAAGATCGTCGGGCCTACTTGCCTGCACACTTTCGGCCAAGGTTCGAGCCGTATCGCTTTCACCTTTACGGTCTAGCAAATCAATCCAACCGAGCACCGTCTCTACCGGATCGGGTGCGCCGGCTTGCCCCCAAAGCAAGGTTTCGAAACCAGCCTCTGCCTCAACCAGTTTCCCATTATCGGACTGAGCCTTCGCTATATCCAATTGCAAACGTGGCGTCTTGAGCTTCTTACCAAGCTGCTCAAGTCGGCCTAGACCAGGATTGCTTTGACCGGCGGTCTCCCTTGCATAAACAGCGTATGGGTTCTTTGAGCGACCTTTAGTGGCCTTTTTCAAAGCTTTCTTGACCTGACCAGCCTTGCCCTTGGCCTTAGCAAGCTCCGCGTCCATCATGTGCATCCAGGGGGTGCCTCGGACACCTGGCCTGGATTTAACTTTGTCAAAAGTCGACTTCGCTCCTGAAAAATCGTTTAGCTTTAATTTCCACCGAACGGTTTCCAGGTAAACTCTTCCTTTGTCTGCGCCGCCGCCCAGCATGCCTGAATTCTTACCCAGTATCGCCAACGGGTTCTCGCCAGCTGCTTCAGCTAAATTCGCCACATCAACAATAGTGGCAGACGACGCTGAACCTTCAAGCTGAGTCTTCGCCGAGGCATAGGCCTCAGAAAAGTCAGCCTTATGCAGGTGCGACCCCGTAAGCATGTTGATAAATTTTGTTCGCCGTTCAGGCGACATCGCATCGTTTGCCGGCACCGCCTTAAAGGGCTCGAACATTTTCGCCTGCTCGGCATAGAGCTTTTGCTTAATAAATAATTCGCCACCCCGAACTGCATTGTCGGGGTCCTTCGACTCCACTATGCTATCAACCAAATCATCCGCCCAGCCTTCGCCGCCCTTGCCACGCTTAGCCATAATCTGTGCACGCAGAAGCTGTGCATCGATCATCGAAGGGTTTTTCGACAACGCTTCTTCCAACATGGCAATAATCTTGTCGGCATTGCCTCGAGGCTTCTGGCTTAATGCCATGACGAGATGCATCTGAGGCGATTCCTTACCCTCAGACACCGTCAGCTTGTTGATAAGCTTGCGAGCCTTGTTCGCCTTGCCCTGAAGCGCCAATGCGCCCGCTGCCGCGGCAAGCCCCATGGGCCCATACTCTTCGCTGTTGAGACGTTTTGGCGCCGTCGCTATAAGCTGCTTACGAGCCACCGGGTCCTTGTAAGCATAGGCCAAACGGAACCGAGCCCATAAGAGCAAACTCTTATTCCCACTTGGCCCAGCTGCGGCCAACAAGTCTACTTGGTTCCGTAAATTCCGATAACCCAACGAGTCAACATTATCCGCCGAAATAGGCTTTGCTGTATCGACCTGGGATTCTTCCTTGGCGCCGAGCATCTCGCTCAGGTCTACCGTCGGAGTATTGGGGTCATCGGTTTCCCCGGCTTCACGGTTCTCCCAAAACTTCTTATCACTTTCAGGGCGCGCCTTGTCTCCAAGCAAAGGGCCAAAAAAGACGTCGCTCCAAATGATAAAGGGGGCCACCAAAAGTGCGGCTAAAATACCGAGCTTGATATTGCGAATTTTGAGCTGCCGGGCTTCTTCGTCTAGGTCAACCGCTGGCCCTTCGACATTCTCGTCGCCGAGCGCATCATCCACTGCAGAATCACGCACCCCCACCCCGCGTCGGATGTCTTCGCGCTGTTCATGAATAATTTGAACCTGCCTACGACGTGCTTGCTCCTGGGGACTGGTCGGTGCTCCGGGGGCGGCAGTCTGCTGCTGGGCCGGACCCGGGCTTGCCTGTTGTATAGAAGCCGCTGAATCATCGTTGCTTGTACCCCGTGAAAACAGCTTCTTCATACCATCGAAAAAGGGGCTTACGACCCTAACCACAATTGGGCCTTTCGACTTACCCGATCCTGGAGGCGGTAGCTTGTTGCCACCCCGTGAAGGCTCTCGTTGAAACGCCTGCGTGGGCTGTGTGTCTGGGTCGTCTGCCGCGCGTCCGCCACCACGTTGCAACCTGACCGTAATCTCGTCAGGCCCTGGTTCTGAACCGCCACCGCCGCCGCCGGCATAGTTCCCAGACGGCGCTGAGATACCCCCACTGCGCATATCGAGACGGGGTCGGTCCGGCTCACGAAAGGTCTTTCGCTCGGCTGGTTTTTGTATCTCAGGCATTGGAACCCGTGATGCGGTATTAGGCTCAACGGGTCTAGGCGCAGGCTCACCTTGTTCGTGGACTACTGTGACCGTGCTTTCAGGATCAGTTGTGCGTGCCTGTATTCGCCGACTGCCACCCGCCACAACCGAAGGTCTCCGTGGGCCGCCTGAACCGCCCTTAGCAGCTTGTGGCCGTCTGGCCTGACCCGCTGGTGCGGCTGCCATGGGTGCTCGTGGTTGCGATGGCCTGGAAGTCGGCGCGGGCGATGCCCGTTCTGGTTCCGGTGCGAATTCGGGAGGGGGAGCTGGCGCTTCAGTATCCTGAGCGGCCTCCTCTTGCGTATCTTTTTTCTTATTCTCTTTTTTAGCCTTCTTCTCTTTCTTGGCCTTCTTCTCTTTTTTCTTTTTCTTCTTCCCTTTGGCGGCCGCACTGTCATCGGCGACGTCGCCTGGCGCCTCAGCCGGCTCTCTCGCTTCTGGAGATGGCGCAGGAGGCAAGTCCTCAGAAACCGGTGGTTCTACGTTACCAGCTGCCTCTGCCTCTTCACTTTCACTCGCATCACGAGCAGCCTGTTCCTCTTCGGTTAAAGGCGTTCCGACGTTAAAGAAGTCATCGTCATAATCCTGAGCTGGCTCGTCATCCGGCCAAGGGTGGTCCGGCACTTGAACGTCAGCCCCGCAGTTACTGCATGGAAATTCGATACCCGCTAAGCCATCCTCTGCGGAGACGTTGTATTCTTCCAGGCAGGAGAAACACATGACCGTGATTTCCGTACCCCCCTCAATGGAAGGCGCGTCACTTTCCGCGGGCACACCATCTAGGTCGTCCGCAGACATCTGACCCTGATCTCCACGGGTAGCTAACTCCTCCTCACTCAAAGGAGTTCCTACATTAAAGAAATCGTCATCGTAGTTCTGATCCGGTTCCGCATCGGGCCACGGGTGGTCGGGCACTTTGACTTCCGCCCCACAATTGTCGCAGGGGAAATCCATGCCAGCGAGGCCATCGTCGGCTGAGACGTTATACTCCTCCAGGCATGAGAAGCATGTAACATTGATCGCGGAACCACCTTCGAGCGATTTTTCTTCTGGAATATCATCGAAACTCATCTCCATTGGAGCGCTTGTTGTTTCGAAGGTGGTACCTCCTTGGTCCTCCCAAGGCATCTCCGGCACTTCCACCATGGTTCCACAGTTATCGCAGGGGAAACTCATGCCCGCGAGACCATCGTCATCACTGACGGAGTACGCCTCGTTGCAGCCCTCGCATGCGATATTAATAGTGTGAATCTGGCTGGTTAGAGCGGCTCCGTCCGGCGGATCTTCCGCCGGCGTCCCATCTTGGGAATCGCTCATAACAAATTCCTCCAGACCAGTTGGTTGGTGTGTCCCACACGGACATCTCTACGCATCTAGTGTATCAGTGTCTCGGGATGTCGATGCAAGGATGGATGAAAAAAAACGTCGAAAAACTGCGAAGTTACGCAAGAAACAACAAAAAAAAGCACCCTGTCGCCGGGTAAACCGGTCGATAGGGTGCTATTCGAGAAGCTTCTTATAAAAATTGGTGTGAAGTCATCAGCGCCGCGTAGGCTACCAACATCCTCACAGGAGCTTGTGGAAGCCCCTATTAACCGCCGATGAGCGACAGTGCTGACTGAGGCAGTTGATTTGCCTGAGCCAATACCGACGTTCCTGCTTGGCTTAAGATCTGGTTGCGACTCATCGCAGCTGTCTCTTCCGCCACATCAACGTCTCGGATTCTAGAATCCGCCGCTTGTAAATTCTCACGCATGCTACCGATGTTGCTGATCGTCATTTCGAGACGATTCTGAGTGGCACCAAGGGTACCTCGTTGCGTGTTAATTGTTTGAATCGCAAGGTCAATCGCTGCAATTGCCTTCTGCGCGCCTGTCGACGAGCTCAAAGTCTCGTCGTTCATTCCAAGCTGCGTGCCGGAGACACTCGCAAGACTGACACTGATTCGGTCATTTGCGGTATTACGCATACCGACCTGAAAGCTAACACCGGCCGATACACTGCCGTCGATAAGCTTTTGACCGTTGTATTCAGTCACGCTGACGATGCGGTCGAGTTCCGACTCAAGCAGAGTAAATTCCTGAGCGAGATAACCGCGCTGGGTACCATCCATGGTTCCTTCGTTTGAGGCCTGGACAGATAGTTCGCGCATTCGATTGAGAACGCCAAAGACTTCGTTTAGTGCGCCTTCAGCTGTTTGGATAAGACTGATGCCGTCGTTCGAGTTTCTACTCGCCTGGCTCAAGCCTTTGACTTGCGTTCGCAACTGGTCGCTGATCGCTAAGCCGGATGCATCATCGGCTGCACGGTTGATCCGGAGTCCGGACGACAAGCGCGCAATGTTTTGATTCAACCTGTTTTGGGTTTGGCTCAAATGCCGCTGCGCATTGAGTGATGATAAATTACTGACTACAGACATCATGGTTAAGCTCCTCTTCCCTATCGCGTCTCAAATGACGCGAACCACACACACATGCCCTGATACCATGTTGTTCAGGACCCCTACCGGCTGCATCCACATCGCAACCCGTACTCATAGGTCTCATCGTCTGGACCATTTTTGACTTTAGATATTTCTACCCATCCTAAGATCATCAGCTAACGACAAACACCTAACCACCTGTAAATAGGGACAATTAATAGGTGATCAAAAGTCATCTTTATTATGCTCTAAACCTACATCGCCGCCAAACGACGGAATTTCACACGCTGAGGCCGTGAACCCTCCTCGCCGTGACGCCGCTTTCGGTCTGCTTCATACTCAGCATAGTTGCCTTCAAACCACTCAACGTGGCTATCTCCCTCAAATGCAAGAATATGAGTCGCTAGACGGTCCAGGAACCATCGGTCGTG
>JABJBS010000010.1 GCA_018668695.1 Deltaproteobacteria bacterium | reverse complement strand
GTTTATTTGCTGGATGCATACTGTGAAGAAGAAGTTCCTGATGCCAAAGGCAATATGCAAACGCGGGTGGTGATGAAGTTTCACCCAAGACTTGCGCCTATTAAGGTGGCGGTTTTGCCGTTGGTTAAGAAGGATGGCATGCCGGAAGCCGCGCGGGCTCTTGTTAAGCAGTTCTCACGAGCGGGCATCAATGCTCGATACGACGAGCAGCATGCAATTGGTAAGCGTTATCGTAAGCACGATGAAATTGGTACGCCTTGGTGCATCACTGTAGACGGCCAGAGCCTTGAAGACTCCACCGTGACGATTCGAGACCGGGATACGATGGAGCAGATCCGGATACCCACTGAAGAAGCGGTCGCACTGATTCAAAAGAAGTTGATGGACTCTTAAATCTTACCGAGCCAAACGGCGCTTCTTATTTTTGAAGCGTCTTGAGGTGCGCTACCAGCTTGTCTTTGGCGGGTCCCGCCACAGCAAATCTCTCAACAAATGCCAGGGCACGTTTGGGATCGCTCATTTTCTGCACCACAGCCACCACCAGTTCATAATCCAAGGATGGAGCCGCGCCTTCGGGCTGCACAGCTTCGAACTGCGCAATGGCTTTGACCAGTTTCCCTTGGCGTAGATGTGCGTAACCAAGATCCATTAAAAATGTCTTATTACCGGGTAGAGCTTTTACCAATGCCTCGAATTCTCGGATGCCGTCCGCAGTCTTGCCCTGAATAAGCAGCGATAAGGCCATTTGATGTCGCATTTCGTGGTCGTTTGGTTTTTTGGCCAACCATGCCTGGTAAGTAGCGATGGCTTGGGCGTAGTCTTTGGAAATATCATAAATACTGGCCAGTTCAGCATAGGGCTCCGGCTCGTCACAACCTAGCTCGATGGCCTTCTGGTAAAGAGCCTTGGCACCGTCTAGATCCATTTTTTGAGCCGCTAAAAGCCCTAAAACAGCCCAGGCGCCGCCTTGCGCAGGATCCAGCTCTGTAGCCTCGGTTGCGTATTTGAGTGCTTTGTCGGCTTTGCCCAGGCCAGCGAGCTTTCTGGAAACTTCGACGAGCTGGGCATAGCTTGGCCCTTTTGGAGCCTTTTTAGCAGTAGGAGCGGCTTCAGCTTGAGGAGCTGGGGCTGGGGCCGTCGTGGCACAGGCCTGGGCCAGGAAGAGAGCAACGATGAGGGAGGCTGATTTTTTCATGGGCACACCGTACAAAGGTCCGTCCATTGTGACAAGGACCAGTTTTAACCTTGATGGTTGCAGAAAAAGATGGCTTGTGACTTTATGCTCCTGGCGCGATGCGGTAGAAGCCTAGCGTTAGCGCGATACGTTATTCAACCTTCTTGGAAGGCACTCGCTTAGATATGTTTGATTCACTGTTTGGACTTTTCTCTACTGACCTCGCCATTGACTTAGGTACGGCCAACAGCCTGGTTTACGTTCGTAAGCAGGGAATCGTTTTAAATGAACCCTCGGTGGTCGCCATTGAAAAGGGCAGTGACAACTCACAGCGTGTTAAGGCCGTAGGCAAAGAAGCCAAGGAAATGCTTGGTAAAACACCGGGCAACATCGTGGCGATTCGTCCGATGCGCGATGGCGTTATTGCAAACTTCTCGATCACACAGGCAATGCTTGAGCATTTCATCAAGAAGGTACACAACCGCAGCCACTTTATTCGTTCTCGGCTTATCATTTCGGTGCCCGCAGGCATCACCAATGTTGAACGTAAGGCTGTTCGCGAAGCCGCGGAGAATGCGGGAGTTCGCCAGGTTTGGCTTATCGAGCAACCCCTCGCTGCAGCTATTGGCGCTGGTTTACCGGTTCGTGAAGCACGCGGAAACATGATTGTTGATATTGGAGGCGGCACCACGGATGTGGCAGTTGTGTCCATGTCCGGGATGGTGACCAACGTCTGTCTAAAAGTAGCGGGCGATAAACTGGATGAAGCCATCACCACCTACGTTCGACGCCATCACAATATGATGATTGGTGAGCGTACGGCGGAGCAAATTAAGATTCGACTTGGAAGTGTTTGGCCACAGCCAGAAGGCGAAGAAGAGCCGTTCATGGATATGAAGGGGCGTGACCTGATTTCAGGCGTGCCGAAATCCATTGAGCTGACGAGCAGTGATGTTCGACAAGCGCTCAACGATTGCGCGAAGGGTATTCTTGACGCAGTGAAGGCGACACTTGAGAAAACACCGCCAGAGCTTGCCGGTGATATTTCGGAGCGGGGCTTGGTGCTAGCTGGCGGCGGTGCTTACCTGCGCGGGCTAGACAATATGCTTCGTGAAGAGCTGGGTATTCCAGTCTTTGTTGCTGAAGAGCCACTCTTGGCTGTTGTGCGCGGAGCCGGCATGGTTCTGGAAGACCTCGAAAGCTACAAGCCTATCCTCATGTCGGACGTTTAGGGCGACTTTCCACACATTCTGTCTTTTATATGAATTCTAGATGCAAAGAGTGGCGCCGAGATACGTCGCCTTAGGTCTGCTGGATTGAGCTGCCAAGGTTGTGAAAAACGAGAGGACCTAGACGGCCCTCCCGTAATCACGTTTTGTTAGTGAGACATACGTCGTCGAAGAACCATCAATCCGAGGCCTGCGAGTAAGAAGAGCAGGGCATCAGGCTTCGCTGATGTACAGCCGCCGTCTTCGTCTTCACCTTCACCGTTATCGCCACCAGGAGTACCAGGATCAGTCGTATCGCTGCCTTCGACTTCTTCCTCTTCTTCCGGCTCTGGCTCAGGGCAATTGGTATTAACATTGGTGAGGCGGATATTTCCAATCACGCCACCGTCAGATGTGCGGTTCACCATAGCTAGGTAAAGTGTGTCTACTTCTTCAGGGAAATTAAAGTTCGCGGTGAACGTGGTGACGCCTCCGCCACTCGTAACGACGACCGGGATTTCGTTGTCTGCTTGTTCAGTGTTTACGTTTGTTCCGGCATACGTGAATTCAACAGGTGAGTCCGCATTCCAGAGAAGTGCAACATTCCAATCAACAGGGCCGCCTCCGCCGCCGCCCAATACATCGGGAACAGCATCGCTGCCAGCTGCTTGCTGGCCGAGTAGAGCGCTGAATCCGATACACTCAGGGTTTTGACCTGCGATGGCTTTTACATCGATGGAGAACTGAACCGGCGGTGGTGCATACGGGCTATAAGTAGTGCCGCCGCCCATCATTCCGTCACCGCCGCCAACACCTTCGAACATCATCATAGGGATGGGCTCGTTGGTGCTTAAAGGACGAATACGTTCACATGCAATGACGTTACGGGCTTCAAGGGCTCCAGTAACCAGTGTTGCATCAGCATCTGCAAGTCCTGGAATAGCTTTGACTGCTTCGATGGTTTCGCGTGCCGCGTCGTCTTGAAGCATATTGGATGTAAGCATCAAGAGTCCTTCGTAAACAGCGCGGTCAAATACTCGAACGGTATAGCCCGTTAGGTCATCAACTTCAGTTTGGGGGTAAAGTGCTCGCGCGTCCCACAGCGCAGCTGCCCAGCCGTGCGCATCATCGTGAACTTCACCAATCCAGTAGTTTGGACAAACTTCATCGTGATCCATGGTTCGGATACCGTTACCGCCGGTGAGGATATTACCAATATATCCACCAACAACAGGGTCTCCAGTGATAGACGATGAGAAATAGTCGGCGTAGGCTTCATTGAGAGCACCAGGTGAATCGTTCACGCCTGTTGAGTCGAGGAGGTTACCACTTTGTAGTGCTCCGATTTGTCCAACAATAGCATGACCAAACTCGTGATAAAGGACGTCAGCATCGTATGCGAAGTCACCTTGAGTTCCCTGACCCATAAAAAGACCACCTTCGTCATAACCCAGAATATCTGTAAACGAACCGCCGCCCATAAAGAAGGCGTTATCAAATCCACCGAAACCATTCTCGTTGTTGGCTTCAATCTCTTCAAGGCATCCTGTGATGACTTCAACACCGGTATCGTGGTCAGTGGCGTCGGCAGCAGTCATTCCTTCTGTTCCGCATGACATCAATTCTTGGCCAGGCATACTCACATTACACATCGTATCGATTGGGCGTCCCTGGTTAGGGTGACCAAGAGCATGGAACCACTCAGTGGCTTCATTTACGTGGTGGTAAAGTTGAACTTCAGCGAAGCCGTCGCGAAATGCCTCGAATGGAGCATCAGTGATAGCGTCTCCACCATCGTTTGGCGCATAGCCTGCAAAGCTTCCGTCCACAGCTGGAGCGTAATGTCCGGTGTTGCATAGGCCGAGCGCGAGGTGCTTGAATTCTTCTGGAATGAAGCTGGCAACAAGGGGTGAGCTGCAGCTGGTACCTTCTGGAACCATGCCACCGCCGAAGATTGGCAATGCGTCATCGCACGTGAGTACTCGAACATCTTCAGCGCCGGTGAGACAGTTGCTGGCGTTTACATAAGTTCCTTTGAGAATCAGTGGCTCACCTTCCTCAGCTTCGTTGAGACGGGTAAGGGTCACTGCTTCAGGCGTACCAAGGTCACCCACTGGAGAGGGGTGTGGCAGAAAGGCTACGCCTTCGGCTTCTGCATGGCGAATCAATGAGCGTGACTCAAGAATTGAACCATCGATTGCACTAATGAGTACAACTCGGTCAGAACCTGGGCCGAAGCCTTTTACGAGTACCGCATAGGCTAGAGTGTTGAATCGTGGAGAGACGACAAGGCTGGTTTTAGGGCCGCTGCCTTTGGCGATATTTTCTGGGATTTTAAAGCCCCAGGTGTGAGCCAATGCTTTGAGTTGCGCCTGCTTCTTGGTGAGCTTTGCTGTTTTGGTTTCAAGCTCTAGAGGCGAAAAGTCAGTATTAATGCGCAGAAGCTTTCCTGACTCGTCAAATCGAGCGGCGAGTGACTGGTCGATGACCGGTGCGCCCTGATGTAGGCGTTGCGCACGAATCACGTATCCTGAACGAAGTTCAAAACGCTTGACGTGGATCAGCTTATCACCCGCATTGAGCCCGATGGTCTTCGGTGATTGCGTCGTAAGCTGAGTTAAGGCTCTCTCTCCTTGGAGGCTAGAAACCATGGCCAGATCTGCTTGGTTTACGGTTGTGGCCGATACAGAGAGGCTGATAACGAAAGATAAGGCGGCTGTTAACATCCTATGGTCCTTGTGCTTTTGATCCCGTGGGCGTAGGGCTCAGTTGGCGGGACTATACAGACTGCGGCATACTTCTGGCTAGACCCATGGGTAGGTTTTTGTAACTTAATAAAATGATTAAGGATTAAAGTGGTGGGGCAGGCTGAGACAACACAATTATTGGTGCCAGAGGTCGAGGACGGAGCGAGGCTTGATCGGCTCGTGGCGGTTTTATCAGGTGTTTCCCGTAAAGAGGCCCGCCAAATGATTGGTTCTGGACGGGTTTTTGTAAAAGGTCGGCCCGCAAAAATCTTATCTAAGCGCTTTAAAGCAGGAACGATTTTGGAGATCCGGGGTGACGTTGCAACTCCAGATACGAAGCCGGCTCAAAGAGATGTTAGCCAGCAGCCGCTCGAAGTTTTGTATCTCGATCACGAGATTATAGCGGTGAACAAACCCAGCGGTCTCCTCACTGAGCATGACCGCTTCGGTAGCCCCAGTCTCGAATCCGTAGTTCCTGCTTGGCTGGAGAGCCAGGGAAAAGACAGCCGTATCTGGCTCGTTCATCGCCTGGATGCAGTGACCAGTGGCGTTGTTGTATTGGCGCGTAGCCAAAGAGCCGTTAAGCGCTTGAACGAGGTTTTTCGAGAGCGAAAAGCCAGCAAGGTGTACTTGGCATTGGTGCAGGGACCATTTACGGGCGAAACGGATGTTGATGAACCGATAGGGCGGCTGAAGGGCACTCGCCATGGAGTGAAGGCCGACGGCAAGCCGGCCCAGACGTTTTTTAGACCCGTTGTTGCTGGGCGAGAAGGGGCGCTGATTGTGGCTGCCCCGCTTACCGGGCGTACCCACCAAATAAGGGTGCATCTGGCCCATCTTAGTCAACCTATCGTCGGGGATAGACTCTACGGTGGTTCGATGTACCTTGGCGGTCAGGGTCAGATTGTAGTGCCCCGCACGATGCTTCATGCCTATCGACTTACCGTTCCTCACCCCAGAGGAGCTGATCCTATCACCTTTGAGGCGCCGCCCGCTGCGGATATGGTGAGATTGATGGCCGAGCTAGATCTTGATTACCTTGAACCCTTGAAACAAGTCTAGGGGTCGGCTAAATGCCTTTGCATGAGTAACAAGCCAAAGAAGCCTAAGAAATTAAAGAAATCAAAAAAGCCTGGTGTCGCAGCCACGATGGATGCGCTGGAACTCTATGAGCGTTCGGTTCAGAATCCAGAGGCTGATGTTGAATTTCTTGATGCAATATTCAATGACGTCAAGGGCCGTAAGGCACGGTCGCTGCGGGAAGATTTCTGCGGGACGGGTGCGATGTGTGCCGCTTGGGTTAAAGGTAAAAACAAACGCACAGCAGTTGGGTTGGACCTTTGTGACGATACGCTTGCTTGGGGAATCCAGCGCAACATCAAACCACTTGGCGATGAAGCCGAGCGCGTGAAGCTGCTAAAGAAAGATGTGCTCACGGGAACGAAAGAAAAATCCGATCTCATTGTGGCCTTCAATTTCTCATATTGCATTTTCAAAGAACGTAAAGTGCTGCTCGATTACTTCAAGAAGGTTCGAGAAGGGCTAAACGAGGACGGAGCCTTTTTTGTTGATTGTCATGGCGGAACTGACCTTGGCGAGAAAATGAAAGAGCGCAAGAAGTTCGACGGGTTCACATACGTATGGGACCAGCGCCCAATGTGCGCAATTACCAATCAAGCAATTCGTCATATCCATTTCGAGTTTGACGATGGCAGTAAGCTGAAGAAGGCTTTTACTTATGATTGGCGTATGTGGTCTTTGCCAGAGCTAAAAGACTTAATGGTCGAAGCCGGGTTCTCAAAGGTTGATATCTTTTGGGAAGGCGCCACAGAAGATGGTGAAGGCGATGGCGATTTCATTCCCATGGATACTGCTGAAGAGGAACAGTCTTGGATTGCTTATGTGGGCGCTTGGCGCTGATTAAGCATTGCTGAAATATGAGTCGCATTTTGCGCAGCTGCTCCTTGCACAGAACGAGCCTGCGAAGCCGCTTTTTCGCCGAGTAATTTACATTTCTCCGAATCGCCTAAAAGGTCGCCTAGAACACGCACCAGCTGCTCTGGGTTGGATATCTGCAGTCCGCCGCGGCCTAGAAGTAGCTTCACGGAGTCTTCCACATTACTCATGTATGGGCCAAATATGACAGGCTTGCCGCATAATGCAGGTTCAACAATATTGTGTCCGCCGCGGTCATTGATACTTCCGCCCACGAAGACCACTGTACCAAGAGCATAGGCGAGGCTTAGCTCACCAACCGTATCCAGAATCAAAACATCCCAGTCCTTTGGGGATTGTGTTCTTAAACTGGTCTTGAACCTGTATTTTTCGCCGAGGTCTCCCAAGCGAGAGGAGCGGTCGATGTATCGCGGAGCGATGATAAGTTTGAGTGTTGGGTATTGCACTCGCAAGTTGGAGAGAGTCTCTAGTAATATTTCCTCTTCGCCATCGTGGGTGCTGCCTGCGACCAGGACTGGGCCAAGACCTGTATGGTTGATTTCACCTCTAAATGCAGTGAGATGAACAGGGTTCGGTGGTTCTTTAAGGTGGTCAAACTTGGTGTTTCCGGTGGTGTGAATGGACTCGGGTAAAGCTCCAAGAACCATCGCCCGAACTTTTTCTTCCTGATCTCGAACCAGTAGCATGGTGAGCTGTTCAACGAGATTACCAGTGAGGCGAAACATCCGTCGATACCGCTCAAGGCGTTCCCTTGAAAAACGTCCATTGTGAAGAACAACCTGGACGTTATTTTTCGAGGCTTGGTGAAGCAGTTCGGGCCATAGTTCGGCAAACTCTAGGATGATAGCGTCAGGTTGAAGGCCATTGAGGGTTCGTCTCACGGCTCCAGGCAAGTCCCACGGGATGTAGCGGATGTGGTCAAAAACCTGAGCCTGTTGCTTGGCCATCGCAAAGCCGCTGTCGGTCATGGCGGTTACGATTAAAGATGCATCAGGGTATATAGCTCGTAAGGCCTTGGCAGTTGGGACGAGGGCCAGAACATCACCCGCGGATGCACCGTGCAGCCAAAGGGTCGGCCCTTTTTTTGGGGCGGGCATTGTATTCAGCCCAAAGCGCTCGAGGAAGCCCGCCTTGAGTTTCGGGTGCAGAAATAAAAAGGGGCTGACCCATGGGAAAAGTAAGTAGGTCAGCATGATCCGAACGGTGCGCATAGCCCGTTACTAGTTTGTAGCCGTCATAATGTCGAGCATTGCGTGTTTTCGCGTGCGCAAGCTTTCAACTAACGATAAACACCATAGTATATTACCAAGGGTTTCCATTTGTCTGTGCTTTATAAAATCGCTCTCTATGTTGCCTTTGTCGTCGTGGCTGGCTCATTAATTTCTGTTCCGATGTTTCATGCGGGGCAGTGGGCGATTGAAACAGACCTAATCCCGCAGCTTAAACCTTTCAGGTTTCCAAAATACTTAAACCGCGGAGTTTTGGTGGCGGCCATTGCGGGTTTGTATCCGTTTTTAAGGTCTATAGGCGTTAAAAATCTACGGGGGCTGGGTTTGGTCGAGAATAGCCGGTGGCGCCGTGATCTCGCACTTGGATTTACGGTAGGCGCGATGGGGCTTACATTTGTGGCGACTTGGCTGGTGGTTTCCGGGCGAATCGAGATTAAAGACCCTCTTTTGTCGTTTTGGTTTTTATCTGCCGCGGCCACAGCGATTGCAGTTGCGTTGATTGAAGAGTTCTTCTTTCGTGGTGCGCTCTTTGGGATTTTGCTTCAGCAGTTGTCCGCACGAGCAGCCACGTTATGGCTTTCGTTTATTTTTGCGGTCTTGCATTTCATTAAGCCTCATCATTCGGTGAAGCTTTGGGACGGTGAGATACAGTGGTGGACGGGATTCGAAGTTCTCTCGTATTCCTTTTGGCAATTTTCGGAGCCGCGCCTTTTGGTTGGGGGCCTCCTAACACTCTTCATGGTTGGAGTGGTCCTGGCTTACGCCACTTTAAAAACCCGTTCACTTTTTTTGGCGATAGGTATTCATGCTGGTTGGGTATTTGTTCTGCGCATGGTGCAAATGGGTAGCACGCGAAGCGCACCGGCTGACTGGTGGGTAGGGCGACCACTCATTACGGGCATTATTCCGTTTGGCTTGGTCACGCTTACGGGCGTGCTTATTTACTATTACTTTGGACGCAATCGAAACCAAGCGTAAGGTTTGAGGCTTAAAGCCGTACATGCAAACTGGTTACCGAGTCTTGGGTCCAACTGTCTTCATCTAAGGCCAGCGATACCTCTTGCTGAGAGCACGTTCATCATCTCGCCAAGCGCTTGTGGGGAATGAAGAGAGAGGGCTGGTATGCAATTTTTCTTGAGATCGAGGATGGAGTTAAGGGTTTCTAGCGCTTTCAAACGGTTTTGTGCGTCATTAGATATAGTCACTTGATCTCTCGCGGTTTTTGGGGATTCGGTTTCAAAAAACTTTACCCCAGGACGACGCAAATGCGCCGCCTGGGAATAAAGCTGGGTGGAATGTATGGATGGGATTTCCATGAGTGTTTTCGTAGTCACAATCTCTTGTGCTTACATAGGGTACATCGTCCCTGGGGGTTTTTCCTTTAGGGGAATTTAGGGCATCTTCTATCTACGGCGTACGTCCGAGAAAGGTTTGAGTGGTGGAAGCTCCAATTAGTCAGGAAAAACAGGAGGGTTTACGGTTACGCCTTCTTGAGCTTGGTCTCTTGGAGGAAGATTTTGAGGAACGATTTGTTCGGGGCAGTGGCAGTGGGGGGCAGAAGGTTAATAAGACGGCTTCAGCGGTTTACCTAAAACACGAACCCAGCGGGATTGAGGTGAAGACCCAAAAATCCCGTAGCCAATCCAATAATCGATTTTTTGCCCGGCGTGAACTCGCTGACCGATATGAAGCAGAGGTTCTTGGGAAGAAGACCAAGCGTGACAAAGCAGCCGATAAGGCGAGGAAACAAAAGAAACGCCGGAAGCGCCGGAGCTCGGCGAAAAAAGGTTAGGCCGGTTGGTAAACGAGGCAGGCCCACTCACCAGCTTCTGTGAGACTTGGCTGTGGCAGTGTTTGGCCCCATCGTTTTGAGTATGCTTCGCCAAACACAGTTTTAACTTCATCTATTTGGTGCAACGGAATACCACTCAAGATCAATGTGGATTCTGGAGACACCGTACCGACAATACCAGGAGCCAACCGCAGAAGGATGTTTGCCAGAATATTGGCGATGACAACATCGTAGGTGGCTGAGATTCTCTCAATGGCGTCTGTGCTGGCGCGAATACCTTCAACTTGATTCAGCTCTGCGTTTTCAAGAGTGACTTCGACTGCTTTCGGGTCGATGTCTATGGCATTGATTTCTTGAGCACCCAGAAGACTGGCCGCGATGCTTAAAATCCCAGAGCCGCAACCAACGTCTAGAAGGGACGGGGTGGTTTGCACTTGAAGCACTTGCTCCAGTGCGGCCAAGCAAAGAGCAGTGGTTCCATGATGACCGGTTCCAAAAGCCATGCCGGGATCGATGATGATGGGGTAAGCGTCTTGTGGGGCTTTAAAATCCTGCTCCCATGAGGGGATGACCCAGAAATTCTCCCCAATCTGACGAGGCGTAAAAAATGCCTTCCACATGGTTTGCCAGGAAGTATCGTCGCAGTGCTTAACTTCTACTGGCTGCGCGTTCACGGCGTCGAGCCCGTTGTGGCAATTCTCTACAATGGCAAGGATGCTTGCTTCAGTTTGATCTGAAGCGAAACAAGCAATGAGCACGTGGTGGCCCGGCGCAATATTGAGTTCTAAGGCTTCCGGGGGATTGCCGTGGATATCAGGTAGGCGCGGAAGCGGAATTTCGTCTGAAATGGTCTGAACCCCAAGCGCACCTGATTCAATGAGTAGTACGCCCATTTCCTCGCTACTGTGCTCGGCAATCTCAAAGGTTGCTTCCCACCAAGTCTGTGAATCAGTCATTGTTTGTCCGGTATTACTTTACGACAGAGAGGAAGGGTTTTTTAGGTGGAGGCGCTGGGCCGTCATCATCTGGACCGTCGTCGTTATCTTCCACTGCCACTTCGGGTTCGCTCGTGGGCTCAGCGGATTCAGGTTCGTCGTGGACCAACCGCAGGTGCATGCGATTGGGTTCAGGGTCAGCTGCAGGCTCGGGTTGCGGTTGCGGTTGCGCGAGAGGGGTTGCCTTGTTTTTGAGGTGCCCAAGTGCTTCAGACACATATTCAGGTGGCACATCAGATGCGAAAAGACATGGCTCCCCGGTAACGTGGGAGATGATTATGTAGATGGCCTTCCAGGGCAACTGGCATTCGAATGGGTCGCCTTGAAAAGTGAGGGTTGCTCGCACGCCCCAATCATCCACCTCTAGGGGCAGTCCAAACCGCCCGGAGATATTGAGCCTGAGGGTTGGGTCGCCTTTAAGATGCTCGGGGACGCAGACGTCATCCAGCCGGCTGTCGAGTTGGACAAGCACCATGCCTTCGGCAAGAAAGCTATCTAAGGTATCGCGTTTGTTATTTTCGGTATCAGTCATATCTCAGGGCTCATAAGTAGTTCACTGCGTGAACGGTTGCAATCCTTTGGGTCGCCTTAGCTACCGCAACTTTTACAGTTTCCACAGGATTTAATCTCTTCTGTAAGCGCTTCGACTGAGATCAGCCCTTCTATCAGGGCACCGTTGATGTCGTATCCGAGGCTTGAGAGTGCGCAAACATCGTCAGGGCCGGCGCGGGAGATTCCGTAGGCTGCCTTTAAAACGGCCCGGATTGCGAATAGATGCTTGTAATAAAGAAATATTTCGTCGTCCGTAAGGGAGGTTTCCCCGTTCAACCAGGAATTCTCATCATTGTTGAGGATGGCGGAAACCATTTGGCCACGGAGCTTACCAAGCAGCAGTGCTTGATGCCCTACGGGAGCGCCGCAGGTGTTTTTAAGCAGCGTGTAGTCCAAAAGTCGGTCATCATCATCCACCCGGATTTCAATTCGTTCTCGGATATCATTGCACGGCATGGCCACAAGATAGCACGAGAGAAGGTCTCATTAACAATTTTTCGGAACTCGCAGTGGTTATTCAATTTTCTTGGGAATTGATATTCGGTAAAAGTTGGATTTTACCTAGATTTGCGATGTACATAGTTATCTTATTCAATGAGAACTGAATCGGGAGGCCTGAGCTTAGATGTCGCAACGTGTCCTTGTCGTCGATGACGATGCCGCAATACTAAAGGCAGTCAAGCGCTCCTTGGTCGCGGCCGGTTTTGAGGTCGATGTGGCTGGCAGTGGGGCGATTTGCCTCGAGAAGCTCAAGAAGAAGTCTGTAGACTGTTTGCTCGTGGATCTTGGAATGCCCGAAATGGATGGCTTCGAGGTTATGCGAGAGGCCTTAAAAGACAATCTCGCACGCTCAGTGATTGTGGTCACGGGCGAAGGCTCGGTACCCATCGCGGTTGAGGCGATGAGAGCAGGCGCTTCAGATTTCATCACCAAACCCATCGATTTTGAGAAGTTAACCGCGGCCATCGAGCGAAGCTCTGGAGCACGGAGCAATCCAGCCCTTGATACTGAGCGGCGGTTGGCTTGGCGCGACAAGTATGCGCCTGGTTTTATTGGTGAAGATCCCAAAATGTTGGAGATCTTCGGAATTATCGAACGAATCGCAGACACCGAATGTAATGTCCTAGTCACTGGAGCAAGCGGAAGTGGCAAAGAATTGGTCGCTCGCGCAGTTCATTCAGCCAGTAATCGCAGGGATAAACCGTTTGTGGCTGTTAACTGTGCCGCTATTCCGGGTGAACTCATGGAAAGCGAAATTTTT
>JABJBS010000009.1 GCA_018668695.1 Deltaproteobacteria bacterium | reverse complement strand
GCCCGAATAGAATGAACCGCTCAACACATTATCCATGAGTTCACTTGAAGCGCCACAGCACTCTGAGTAGTGTGCGCGCCTTCTGGGAGGAAACATGCGCAACTATTTTTCAATTCTTATTTTGGCGATGACGTTCACTACGCTGGCTTGCACCGACGCCGGTAACGACTCAGCCACAACTGAAAACACGGATACCATTGGTGTATTTCCCGACGATTTTGAATGGGGTACCGGAACATCTGCTTGGCAAATTGAAGGCGGCAACACCACCAGCGATTGGGCCCAATGGGAGTCGATGTGCGAGCTGGAAACCGTAGATGGCATACGCACGGGAACTGAGACCATTGTAGATTGTGCCAAAAACGATGACGGGCCCAACAGCTGGGTCCGCTACGACGATGATTTTGCCTTGGCACAAGAGCTTGGTCACACGGCCATTCGCATGGGCATTGAGTGGGCTAAGATTGAACCCGAGCCCAACGTTTATGACCAGGATGTCATCAACCATTACCACGATGTAATCGATGCCGCGCACGCGCGAGGATTCAGCGTATTGCTCACACTCCAACACTTCACACTCCCAATATGGGCCCACAACCTCATTGAGCCCGAAGCGGGCATGGGCGGCTGGCCTGCCCACCCGGAAGTGACCGTTGGACAAGCACCCATCATTGCCTCATTTGCCGAATATGCTGGTGATATGGCCGAGGAATTTGGCGCTAAAATCGATACCTGGATTACCATCAACGAGCCTATGTCTATGCTTATGGGCGGCTATCTCATGGGATTTTTCCCTCCTGGAGGCTCGCTCCAAATTGAGACAACCATGCGCGGAATGTTTAACATCGTGTATGCCCACGCCGCAGGTTACGATGCCATCCACGCACGAGACCTCGTAGATGCTGATGGCGACGGCAAGAGCGCAATGGTTAGCATTGCTAAAAATCGTCCTGTCATGGAGCCGGCAGATCCTGACAACGCTGGCGATGTAGAAAGCGCACGGAAGCTTGAATACCTTTACAACCACATTCTCTTTAACGGCATGGCCCATGGTAAAGTAGACCTTAACGCCGACGAAGATTACGATGACCAAGGTGAAGGCACGTTTGAAGAGCTAACCAATAAGCTCGACTGGATTGGCATCAATTATTACGGCCGTTTCATGGTCAGCGATTCTCTCACCACTTTATGTGACGTCATGCCATGCGCTGAAGGCAAAGGCGTAACAGCACCTGTAGCTGTTTTACAGAATACGGATACCAGCCGCCTCTATTCAGATATGGATTGGGAACTTCACCCAGAGGGTCTAAAAAAGGTGCTGGAACATGCAGCAAGCTTTGGTGTGCCACTGCGCATCACTGAAAACGGTCTAGCAGATGACAATGACGACATGCGTGCTAGCTTTATCGTATCCCACCTTCAAGTGGTTCAGGACGCTATTGAGTCGGGCATCGATGTGCGCGGCTACTACCACTGGTCCCTGGTAGACAACCTTGAATGGGCCGACGGCTATTGGCCAGAGTTTGGCTTGATTAAGGTCGACTACGACTCGGAAGATAAAACTCGTACGCCACGCGAAAGCGCCAGTTGCTATACCGAGATTATCGAAGCCCAAGAGGTCACTCCGGCCATTCAAGAAAAATGGGGAACGCTCTATTAGTAGCTTCTTAGCTCCGCCCAGCGGTCACGGTGAAAGTCGGCGTCGCCTAATGTTTGAGACGCCGCCCGTGCACGCTTGAGGTAGAACCCCAAGTCGTATTCATCGGTCACACCAACACCGCCGTGAAACTGAATGGCTTCGTTGGCAACATGTAAAAAGCATTCGCTTGCTTTAGCTTTGGCTAGACTTGCCATCATGGCAACCTTCTCAGGCGCTTCATCCACACAAGACGCTGCCGCCATCACTGCCGAACGCGTGAGTTCGAGTTCCACATAGAGCTTGGTGGCGCGGTGCTGTAATGCTTGAAAGCTTCCAATGGCCACACCAAACTGTTTGCGTTCTTTTAGATAATCTAATGCCAATGAAAAGGCCTGTTCCGCCGAACCAAGCATCTGCGCCGCCATGGCAATCCGCGCCTTATCAAGCGCCGGAGCCAGGACAGTCATTGCCTCGTTGACAGTTCCCAGAACGGAGTCAGCCCCCAGCTCTACATTATTTAACGAAACGATATTCGCGTTGAGGCCATCCACTCGTTTTTGCGATCTAAGCTCAACACCTTCCAGTGTAGGATCTACGAGAAACAAGGTGATGCCGTCTTCGTCTTTTCGTTCGCCACGGGTTCTTGCCGTAACGACCAAAACACTTGCGCCGGTACTTTGTAAAACCTGAACCTTTTCGCCACTGAGCACGAAACCTTCACCGGATGACTCAGCTCGAAGCTGCACATCACATACGTTGTACCGGCTTCTTGCCTCTTGATAGGCCAATCCAATCACCGCATCGCCTGTGGCAATGGAGGATAACCACGTCTCTTTTTGAGCCTGTGTACCAGCTTGTAGAATAAGCTCCGCACCCGTCACAACAGTTTCAACAAAGGGCTCAGGCATCAGGTTGCGCCCACTCTCTTCCAAGAGAATGCATAAGTCAGCAAACCCCATATTCGACCCACCAAAGCTTTCAGGCAGGTTCACACCCAGCCAGCCAAGCTCTGCCATTTCTTTCCAAAGTTCTTTAGAGAACCCAATAGGGTCTTGCGTATCCCGTAAGGCACGCATTCGGCTTACCGGAGATTTCGCTTTAACGAATTCACGGGCTGTCTTTTGCAAGAAAAGCTGGTCTTCATCATAAGCCATTTTCATGTTCGGCTCCTACTTTGGAAGACCCAGCACACGCCGGGCGATGATGTTCATTTGAATTTCGCTGGTACCACCCTCGATGGAGTTAGCACGTGAGCGAAGCCATTCTTTGGTTTCTGAAAGCTCAGTTGGAGTGAAGCCCTCGCCTTCCCAGCCAAGAGCCTGAGGGCCAGCTACTTCCATTCCCACTTCCCATCGGCGTTGCTTAAGCTCTGTACCGGCCACTTTCATAATAGAGCTTACGCTTCCTGGGTTCGCACCGCCCACCACGGTTTGGCGAATACGTTCGATAGTTAGCATGAAACACATTTCATCCATTCCAAAACTTGAAAGACTGGCGCGCATGCCTGCATCCGGCAGCTTACCCTCTGGTGTTTCCAAATAGTCTCGTGCCCGCTCGACCAGCTTTGTCTCAGTGCCTTCCATCTGGCCACCAATGGCTTCGCCAATCATGGAGCGTTCGTAATTTAAAAGAGCCTTGGCAACTTTCCAGCCATCACCCACCTCGCCTACCACATTCGCGGCAAGTGCTTTGACATTGTCACAGAACACTTCGCAAAAAGGAGAGGCCCCGCTGATGAGTTCGATTTGCCGAACGGTGACGCCTTCACTTTCCATATCGAAAAGGATGAAGGTGATACCCTCTTGCTTCACGCCTTCACTGCTTGTGCGGGTCAGACAAAAAATCCAATCACACTTGTTGGCGTGGCTCGTCCAGACCTTCTGCCCATTGATAATGAAGTGGTCACCGTTTTTGACCGCACTGGTTTTTAGCGATGCTAAATCAGACCCAGCCTCAGGTTCAGAATAACCCTGACACCAGCGGATTTCGCCCTTTACTATTTTGGGAATGTGCTCTTGCTTTTGAGCATCGGTCCCATAATCGAGAAGTGTCGGACCAATCATGGCTAGGCCAAATCCCACCAGCGGTGGTGGCAATTGCAAACGCACCAATTCCTTATTGAGAATCTTACCTTCTTCGTGACTGAGTCCGCCGCCGCCATATTCTTTAGGCCATGTTGGAGCCGTCCAGCCCTTCTCCAGCATCATGTTGAACCACGCCAACACATCAGAGTTGTCCTCTGGATTTTTGCGACCACCCCAGTAGCCATCGAACTTACCTTTGCGGGTGCCATAGAGCGACTTGGGCGCATTTTCTTCAAGCCATGCCCGGGTTTCTGCTCTGAATGTTTCAAGCTCTGACATGAAGTGGTTCCTTACCTCTAAGTTACCGTCAGGATGGAGGTTTTTGGGGTTCGATTCAAGCCTGGAATTGTATCGATTTATAGCTAGAAAAGCTCAAAAGTCAGGTGGCCTCTAAAGCCCACACGTGCCGAACCACGCAGAAATCGGCCACTGGTGATGGTTGTTCCCGGTAATGCAACATCAAGGCCTTAAAGGCTTCAAAGCCGCCCTGAGAGGTCTCGTAAAGAGCACAGTACTGAGGCGAGCCCGAGAGGTTCTGATTGCGATAACGAAATGCCGTTTCGTGAAAGCCTGCCTTGATCACATCGGCGGCGTGTACATCGCGGTACCACGTGTTGAATGCCTCCTGGTCTTGCTCTGAGCGGCAATCCGTGAGGCCAATCATGAGACCCTTGCACGCATCGCCCAAGGGTTGAGAGGTCGACGCTTCATCTATGATGTTATAGCTACCAATCACATCGATAGTCCATGCATCCAGTTCAGGTGTGGCGTGTTCGGCTAATTCGAGAGCATCTTCGACACGAGGAATCACCGCCAAATAGTTGGGCCCTTTCTTGCCGCCTGGCCCTTTGAAGAGTCTCACCCCACCAAAATCAAAAGCCGGCGGCTCGGCGTTTTCTTGAAGCTGGTTCCAGGTGATCAATGTAACGGGCCAGGGTCCAGGCATGGGCGCTCCTTGTTGAACAACTTTTAGAGGTCTCATGACACGAGAACAAGAAAAGAATTGTATGCATTCATCTGGATATTCTTGTCCACCAGCTGTTGCCATCTGTTGACACAGAGCTCTACCAGCTCCAGACACCCACTCGTCGTATTTAAGTATTCTCAGTACGTTAGGCCTCGCTGGTCCACTCTCACGCCACATGGCACCGAGCTTGCTAGTGTATTAAGTAATACCAATAACCAAGCAGGAGCTATTGATGCGTTTTACTCATATTCTAGTCACACTTAGCGCTCTAACCTTACTCACTGCTTGTGGCGGTGAAATGAATACCGTTCAGGTAGAGTCATACAAGGTACCGTGCTTTGGCTTGGTCAATGGCATGTGCTTGCTTACCCAAACCGCGAAGGAAGAAGTACCATCAGTGAATTACGATGGTATTTATGGTTTCACCCATGAATGGGGTAAGACCTATGAAATCATCACCGAAACCACGCACCTTAGTGAGCCCCCCATGGATGGTTCTTCTATTCAAGTTGATCTGATCGAAATCGTGAAGGAAGAGCCTGTCCCCGCAGGTACCACCTTTAGCTTTGTCATTTCTCCAGACCAGTACAAAGAAGGCTACGCGCCACACGTTCAACAAATCAGTGCCGACGACAACACCCAGTGGAGAACTCTGGACCAACAGCCCTTCTCATGTACAGGTGCTGTGTGTGAATCTCTGGTCGGTGCTTTGGAGGGCGAAGCTACCACAACTCTAGAATTCGAATTTCAAGAAGACTTATCGATGGTTTTAATTTCCGTGAGCACAATCTAATCCGTCAGGTCAGCTCCCGAGCAATCCAGGCCGCAGTATATGCGTCGGCATTTTGCTGATTCTCAACATAACTCTGGGCAATGAACTGCTCGACGAGCTTACCGACTCCAAAGACCTTCACCTCGAAGGTTAATTCGCAGATACGTTCCACCTCGTTTTCACCAACTTCTTCCACCCAATAAATACCACTGATTTTGATTTTATCTGGCAGAGCTGAAGTTTTTACTTCAAAGGAGTAGCGTCCGGTACTTGAGTCGTAGGTCCCTGACTCCGTATAAGAAATCGCATCGCCTAAAACCTTCTTCAGTGCCTTCGGCATTTCCACTCGAGGTGTGCTCTTAATCGCCCGGACAAGCTTGGTATCAACACTTCCTGATTCACTGAGCACTTCAAAGCTCTCGCAGTTCATACCTTCAAGAAAAAGCCCTTTTGTATAATCAGCATCAAAATACACTTTCTCCCAGAATACTTTTTTACCAACGGGAAAGCGGTGCTTGATTGTCTTATTCATCGTACAACTCCAAATGTGCTCAAAGAGGTTGTATTTGGAATTTCCATTTCGAACAAGAGAGAGTCGCAGCTAGACTATGACCGGCTATTCTTATATCTCTTCCTCAACTCTCCCCTGCAAAGGATTACCTGATGCAACTTCTAAAAACAGCCGTTGGAATCTTACTCAGCGTAAGCTTAATGGCATGCGGAACCAGCATCGTCAGTCAGGCATGCGACCGCACTCAGGAATGCTAGGCAGCTGAATTCGGAGTTGAATTTACTTCTGGCTCCAATGCAGCCTGCGTCAATCAGTTCAACGTCCAAACCGCTGATTACAGCTCAGAGCAACTTGATTTAATCGACACGGCCCTCCAAGCTTGTCTGGCAGAGCCCACGTGCGACGATTATGATATCTGCATTGAAACCATGCTCTAAGCCAAGAGACATATCGGTACAGAATCTGCGGGCATGAGCTTCCAATGTCTTATATGAAACAATCATGAAGCCTATACTGCTACTTGGCGCCACCGGATTTACCGGCAAACTTTGTGCTGCCGCCCTAGACCGCTTAGAGGTTCCCTACATCCTGGCTGGCCGAAACCCTGATAAGCTTCAAGCTCTTCAAAAAAACTGCACCCATGCACAAGGCTTTCGCCAGGTTGATGTGAAAGACCCTACAAGTCTTCAAAAAGGGTTCGAAGATATCAGCGTGGTCCTCTCCACGGTTGGTCCTTTCCGCCGCTACGGCATGCCGGTCGTTCAGGCCGCTATCAAGGCTGGCGCACACTATGTGGATACTGCCGCCGAACAGCCTTTTATGAACAGCGTCTACAATGAACACCACCAAGAAGCTCTCGACAAAAATCTGACCTTACTCACAGGCCACGCTTGCGACTTCACCTTTGCTTACTTAGGCGCTGCGTTAGCGGATGAGGCAGTTGGTGAAATGACACGTTGTCATTCCTACCACGGCCTGGACCCTTTTCGGCCAAGCCCCGGTACCGCTGTGAGCGCGCTTGAAATGATTAAAGCGCCCTATCTCACCTATGCCAGTGGACAGTTTACCAAACAGCCCAGAAAGTGGCGTTCCCAAGCCGTCGACTTACCCGGCGTGGGCAACCGGTACCATGCTGTCCCGTTCCCGGGCGGCGATACCGTGCTGCTTCCTCACCACTACCCTGCTCTCCTCTCCTGCTCATCGGATTTACTTTTGCCGCAAAAGGAAGCGGAGGGTTTTGCGGGCTTTGATTTCTTCAGACCCCTTCTCTCGGTTTTGACTCCTGGATTCGTCATCAATCAAGCCTCGCGCCTTCTCCAAAATAAACTCCCGCATCCCACTGAAGAGGAACGGCAAGAGGGTCTTTGGCACGTAGTCGTAGAAGGTGGCAATGCCGACAAGAGCACTCGGGTGTTGATTCAGGGCAATGATGTGTACGGAATATCGGGGGCATGCGCTGCGCTGGGTGCATCGTGGCTAAGACAAAACAAAGCCCGCACCGCAGGTGTTACCACCACGGGACGGGCATTTGATGCGCGAGCATTTTTAAAAGAGCTCGCACCTCTGGGCGTTACCTGGTCTCTAAACCCGGCTTAAGCCTTATCGCTCTACTTGATAAGCGGAAAAATCTTTTTCATGGTTTGCGCCAATGAGCGGTCCCCTGAAATTTTCATTTTGCCGGTCATAAACGCCATGGCGCCATTGAGTTTGCCGTGTGCCATTTTGATATAGTCTTCAGCTTCCATCTTCAGCGTAAATGTTGGTTCAGCTTCAGCACCTTCTTGGATTTCCATTGCACCGTCGTTTACCTTCACACAGTAAGTGCCGCCGCCGTCGCCGCCGAGTTCAAACTGAAAGCTTGCATTCAAGCCCTTTGCAGCATCAGCATCAAAGCGCTGGTCCAAAGTATCGAAATATTCTTTTGCATTCGTAATTGCAGACATCGTGGTACCTCCCAAAAGGGCTTAGTTCTAAAATGAATCCCGTGTCATCTAGAACACGTTTCACTTAAGGACATAGAGAAGGGTCAAGGGCTCTGTCAAGCAAGAGGCCCCCTACAAAGTTTAACATATTGTCACTGCTTTTTACGGTTGGCTCAGAAGCCTGCAGAACGCGGTTAGGAGCGCTCGCCGCCCCTTCAATCAGGGATCGCAGGTCTGACCTGCAGCGGACTTTTAAGCTCTACTAGGGAGAAGATAAATACACGCTGAGGCATCACCACCGAAGCAACTCCGGTGATGACACAGCGAGTCTAGAAATAGGATTAGAAGGAGTACTTGGCCTTCATGTAGAACATATTAGAACCGGCAAGCGGACTGCCAAATTTGGTGTCGCTTCGGCCAAAATAGATAAAGGCTCCGAGGTTCAATTCAGTATTTTCAAAAGCATTGATGATTAGGTTTGGATACACAACACCACTGATGGTGGTCCCTGTTTTCTCGGCGCCTTCATCGTCAACTTCCGCAACACCGTCAGCGTCAAGAATAGACAGGTCTTCAAAACCAAGGATGACCGAAGTTCGTGCGATGACTGATTCATTGAAGAGTTTGTAGTCGTTTACAAGCACCACAAAGTGGTTCAAATCATCCGCACCAAACTCATCCACGAATCCGTAGAGGT
>JABJBS010000008.1 GCA_018668695.1 Deltaproteobacteria bacterium | reverse complement strand
TAAATGATGCGTTGGCCAAAGCTCGTGAACTCCGAGATGGAACTCTACTCTCGGATTTATTGGCACAAGCAGCTGAGGTTGCGGAGCGTGATGGCCGAGTCGACGCTGCAATCAAGTATTTATCTACTGCTCTCGAGCTTGCCGGACGGGTGGATAATCAACGAAGCCGTAATCAAGCTGTTGGTCATTTAGGTAGCTTAGGGCGAATTCTTTTTAGGGCGTCCCAGTTTGAGAAAGCACAGGCGACCTTTCGCCAACAACAGGATGCTGCACGAAAAATCAAGAACCGTATGGAAGAAGGCCGAGCACTGGTTAACGAGGCAGCAGTTCTGCAAAGCCGAGAGCAGTACGACAGTGCGTTGGAGAGGCTTCGTATTGGCTTAGATGTATCGCGCTCGGTTGGAGATTTGTTGACCGTTTCAAAAGCGCAGCACAATACCGCACATATTTATGCCCGTCGGGGTGATAACTCTTTGGCGAAAAAAGGTTTCGAGGAATCGTTGCAAACAGCACGCTCGATACGTTGGCGAGAAGGCGTAGCAATGAACCATGCGTGGCTCAAAAAAGTGGGTTCTACTTCAGGCTAGAAAGACTGACGTTACGTTAAAGTTCATTTCTTCGGGTTTGATACTTCTTAAAACAGTCATGCCTTTAGCGTGGTAAAGGTCAATCGTACGAGGGCCGGCCGAGCGCCCATCAGAAAGCTTCAATTGCTTCACAATAGGAAGGTTGGTCGGGCGTCCATCGTCTGGAAGCTCAATCACAACGCCAAAGCTTCCATCGGCCAGCTCGACTGCCGAACCCACAGGGTAAACGCCCATGGCCGTCGCCAGAAGCTGCACCACAGCTCCGTCATAAGTCACATTGGCGCCGGCCTCGAGTCTTCGCAGCGCCTCGTCTGGAGGAATCGGCACACCATCGTCCCCAACAGAGGTCATGCGCTCATATTCAGCCGCAACAGAGATAAGTCTGGCGGCAGGCGCACCGTCTAGTTTTCCAAGCTGATTCAGAACAGCAATACGTTCTTGACCGTGCCGGTCGCCCTTGTAGATTCTCAAGAGTTCACGGATGGTGGAAAACTTGTCTCCGGTTTCCTGCCAGTCGAGGTTATGAAGAGTCGCTGTAAATGCGATGTTGGCAGCCACGTTTTTGTCGGCCTGCATTTTCTCGCAAAGGATAATCGCAATCACCGCGGTATTGAGCAGGTGCGAAAAAAGGCGGTTTTTATATCGGGGCATTCGAATCAGACCGAGCATCAAAGCAGGGCTAACGTAGGTCATTGAAACGAGGTGCTGCATCGCCCGTTTAACTGGGGCGAGACGCGAGGGTTTGTCATCCTCGATTCGGCTGACCAGTTCTTTAACGGTCAGTAGCGCGACAATATAGGCGTGGAGAGATTGTTGTTTTTGCGGCAGTTCGCGGCGCTCTTGGTCGCAATCTGTAAGAAGAACTTTTTTAAGATCCAACGTTTGAATGTAATCGGCACCATCTGGTTTGGTCGAAGCAATCTTAATATGCTCTACCATCTCCATAATGTCTTCTTCTTGAACCGCTTCGGTAAAGTTGATTTCCCTAATTTTCAACACCGAAGTTAGTTTCTGCATTTTCCGGACCTGCTCAAAGAGCAAGTCATCCATCGGCAGCGGTGTTTCATTGATATAAATCAAGTCTCCGATAACTTGTATCTTAGCCTTTTTAGTAATGCTTAGAAGGCAGTTAACAGCGTTGACGAGACGGGAGGCGGGTTGTTCCAGAGCTTTATTCTCCAGGTCGTGTAACAAGCCTGTCTTGATAAGGACCAGGTAAGAGCGGGCCATCTCCCTTGAGAATTGTGCAATCGAGACGTTTTCTCTTTGAGTTGTCATAGTTTTCTCAGAGCCTCTTGCGCTGCGGCCTTTGAGGGGCCTGAAGAGGTTATTCCACCGGCTATATCGGTAAGAAGATGCTTGGCACCTCTGTCTTTGAGCTGGCCCAGTGCTTCTATAGCCGCGGTTCGTGTTTCTCGAGCGGTTGTACGAGAAAGAACGTCCGCTTTAGCGGCAGCATTCCTGATTAAAGGGAGGCCTTCGGCAGGATTAACGTAACCAGCACATACAAAAAACTCACGTTTCTCTGGGTGTGTTAAGACGCGAAAGGCATCGCTCTCCAAAGTCTGTCTTAAAGCGAAAATCGCGCCCGAGTCTTTCGTCTTTTGGATAATGGTAATCGCATCTTTACGAACCAACCGCTCGGGATCGCTTAAGAGGCGCCGCGCTTGAAGTGCGGCATCCTTAATGTTGATTTTAACCAGCATTCTAAATGCCATCATGCGCACTTTGTCGTCGCGGTGATTGAGTCCTTGATGAAGAGCCTCAACAGCTTCTGAGCCCAGCACGTGGGCGGATAAAAGCATCAGCTCACCTGCGATTTCCTGTGGCACGCGGTTGGTCTGGTATTTGAGGAACCGGGCGGTCTGGGGACCTACCTTCGTTGCAATGACTCTTAGCCGGCGTAAAGTTTTTGAGTCGTTATCGGCAATAGAGTCTTGTACCAGAAGCAGCTGCGCTTGGTCGGGCAGCCAGGGCCATAGAGCCTTTAGGCTCTCAACATTATTCTCGGCGTGTTGTAAGCCCCTGCGAAATGAATCTGATGCCTCAGCGGCTCGGCTGGCATCCATGAGCTGTGTTTCTTCGACTCTTTGAAGAAGCTTCAGGCTGTGTTTAGCCAAGACCACGGCCTGCTGAGGTTTTCCCTCCGCAATCATATCGAACATAATCGAAACAAGCCCGTCGCGTGCTGCTAGTATTTCACTGGTAGAGCTTGTCTTTGCTACTGCTTGGAGCGCAGCCTGTGCGTAAAGAACGGGAATGTTTTCAATCGGGTTATTGATGGATTCTCGGAATAGGACAACCGCAGAAGTCGTCTCCAGCGTAATATCGGAACGCGACGCCTCTTCATCAGGGCTTGCAATGTCGTGGAGTTCCATTGCTTGGGAAGCGCTGAGGTTGTCCAGTCTAACTGCACCGGACCATTGCGAGACGTCCTCGTCAGCATCAATGGCCTCAGCAATAGCCGTGGCCACGAGGTCATCAAACTCTTCTACAAAAGATTCGTCATTGGAGTCTCCAAAGCCTGCTCCTAAGGCGGGCAGTTTTAAGAGCTCGATATGTGGCAAGTTGGCTTCCCACAAAATGGTACCAACACTGTCTTCAGTATCCTCTTCAAATTCATTGGAAATTGTATCAATGAGGGTGATGAGCTCCTCGGGTAAGATACCAGCGCTAAAAGATAAGCCGCCGATACCATCGAGCAGGAGCGGGAAAAGTGGACTGTCTTGCGGCTTTTGAACCGTAAGAATAGGTTCGTTAAACATCAGTAAGCCGCCCGGCTGTATATTGAGTTTGGTTTGCCCCGCTTTA
>JABJBS010000007.1 GCA_018668695.1 Deltaproteobacteria bacterium | reverse complement strand
GAGGGCTTGCCAGTCACAATACACTCTCCAGCTTCGATATCGCCTTCCAGAGGGATACAGCGAATGGTTGCTTTGGTTTCTTCTTTGACGCGGGCCTCTGTTTCAGCTGTGCCGTCCCAATGGGCCATGACAAATTTGCCTTCTTCTTGCCCAAAGACATCTTTGAAATCATCGTAGCTGTCTACGCTGAGCGTGTTGTCGGCCAAGCGCTTCTTGGCCGCAGCCAAGAGGTTGTTTTGCTGGTCGTTAAGTATCTTTTCGATAACCTCACCAACATTGTCCAAAGACATGGAGTCTTTTTGATCTTGAGAGCGCTCTTTGTACATGACCTTGTTGTTGTCGATATCGCGCTGCCCTAATTCAAGACGAACCGGGACACCTTTTTGCTCCCATTCGAAGTACTTGTGGCCTGGACGGTAATCTCTGGAATCAACGACGGTGCTGATGCCGCGGGCTTGAAGCTCCTTACGAATCGCTTCAGCTTTCTCCATGATCAGAGCGTCGTTGGATTTTTTACCCACAATAGGAATGATAGCGGTTTGAACCGGTGCCAGTTTCGGAGGCAAGACCAAACCGTTGTCGTCGGAGTGGGTCATGATGAGACCGCCGATGAGGCGTGTAGAAACACCCCAACTGGTTTGCCAGACGTATTCTTGCTTACCTTCTTTGCTTTGAAACTTAACATCAAAGGCTTTACCGAAGTTTTGACCCAGATCATGGCTGGTCCCGGCTTGGAGAGCCTTACCATCTTGCATCATGGCTTCGATACAATAGCTTTGCAGTGCACCAGCAAACTTCTCAGTATCTGTCTTGAGGCCTTTGATGACTGGCATAGCCATCCAGTTCTCTGCGAAGTCTGCGTAGATATCGAGCATTCTACGAACTTCTTCAAGTGCTTCTGGGTGGTTGGAGTGTGCGGTGTGACCTTCCTGCCAGAGAAACTCACTGGTTCTTAAAAACATACGTGTTCTAAGTTCCCAGCGCATGACATTCGCCCACTGGTTGATCAGTAGAGGCAGCTCTTTGTAGCTATCGATCCAGCGTGCAAAGAAGTGGCCAATGATGGTCTCACTGGTCGGCCGAATCACATAGGGCTCCTCGAGCTCTTTACCACCAGCGTGAGTGACTACTGCCAGCTCTGGTGAAAATCCCTCTACGTGCTCAGCTTCTCGTTTGATGAAGCTCTCAGGAATCAGCAGGGGGAAATAAGCGTTTTGGTGCCCGGTTGCCTTGAACATATCGTCGAGGGCACGTTGGATTTTCTCCCAAATCGCGAAACCATGAGGTTTGATAACCATAGAACCTTTGACAACTTCAGCCGGCTCGGCGAGATCGCCCTGGCGGATAACATCTTGGTACCAGCGCGAATAGTCTTCGCTGCGTGGTGTAATACGTGAGGCTTGCTTGTTTGACATCGTGCCACTCCTAAATAGGGAGCTGGCCTTCTACAAGACGAATGTGTCCCCGGCAAGGTCGAGGACCCGCCGAGGGGCAGAATGTGCTGATTTATCAGTAGAAAATGTTATCGACGGGCGAGTGGGAATCGCTCTGTGGCAGATTTGTGGATTTCGAAGTAGAAATTCTGTGCAGATGTATTCGGCGTGCAGTTGATGGTGACTTGATGAATCAACTCGCCACTGACCAAAAGTGTTTGGCGTGCCATCTCGTGGCCTCCGCTTGTACATGCCGATGAGAGCTCAACGAAGTAGGCCAGTTCGATATCATCATGAACCATAACCGGGTGCTGAGGTGAGCGACCAAATGTCGACGACCGGCGGGCCCAGCTTGAGGACATAACCGCTCGTGCCAGCGAAAGCCGCCGAGATAAGTCGAACTGCATGATGAAGTCGTCGGGCTGCCCGCCAGCGAATTGGTAAGCGCCTCGGCTGGCCATGAGATCTTCAGCGAGAATGACGAATGAGGCCAAAGCGTCGATGCTGGCATCTTGGTTGCCTTGTGATTTGTGTGCGAGGTGAATGTACCAGTAAGCAAGTGAGCGACCTGCATCACTCAAGTATCCAGTTGCGATGGCACGGCTGAATGCTTCTGCGGCGACTGCATCCTGACCCGATTTGAGATAGCCCAGCGCAACCTCTAAAAGTTCACTTGCGGTTAAGTCATCGTTGATCACAACGTGCTGCTCGGTCTCATTTTGAGAAGCAGGCGTGGCTGCCTTTTGGGTCTCTTCTTTTTCAGGCGATGGCACGGGTTGAGCTTGTTGTGCGGCACAACCGAGAAGCAGGGAAACCGACGCCAGGCATGCGGTGAGTGTCTTAAATGCTTTATTGGATTGAATTTTTTTCATTACTGCTCCCCCTGCGGATTCCCATCCCTACTCCTTTAAGTTTATGAGGTGGATACGATGCTTGCACGTAAAACTTTGAGTTTCTTGACTCAAAGTGAGACACAGTATGCGCGTGTGGGGCAATGTGAGCAGCGGTGGTTTTGCCCGCATACATAAGACTACTTTTTGTTACTTTTCGCGTGTTCCCAAAATGGGAATGCTCTCTTTGGGGCGGGAAGCTACGGGTGCAAGTCGGATTTAAGGCGTCACGTTAACAAACTGGCGAAATATTTCTTCGATCAAAGCCTAGGTGACCGGATTGACATGCTCTTAAGTGATTGATTTAAATAGGCAATAGCTGATTCGCGGACAATTTGCGTCGTGAGTTTTTCCGTGCGCACATTGTAGGATGAATTTGGAGGTTTGTAATGGCAAAGGTTGCACTCATAACTGGGATTACGGGGCAAGATGGCGCCTATCTGGCAGAACTCTTGTTGAACAAAGGTTACATCGTTCACGGAATAAAACGTCGTTCCTCGCTCTTTAACACGGCGAGAATTGACCACCTTTACCAACACCCCCATACAAAAGATCGGAAATTCATCCTCCACCATGGTGATATGACCGATACGTCGAGTCTTGTGAGTGCAATTCGCAAGTCTTCACCAGACGAAGTTTACAACCTCGCAGCTCAAAGTCATGTGGCGGTTTCTTTCGAGGAGCCAGAGTATACGGCCGAGTCAGACGGTGTCGGTGTCCTTCGCTTATTAGAAGCGGTGCGCATACTCGGCCTGCAAGATAAGACTCGAGTTTATCAGGCTTCAACATCGGAGATGTTTGGGAAGGTTCGTGAAACCCCTCAAACGGAATTGACGCCGTTTTACCCGCGCTCACCTTATGGGGCTGCGAAAGTTTACGCGCACTGGGTTGTGGTGAATTACCGAGAGTCTTACGGAATGTATGCATGCAATGGGATTTGCTTTAACCATGAGTCGCCCATTCGTGGAGAAACTTTTGTCACCCGTAAGGTCACCCGTGCACTGGCGCGCATTAAGCTAGGTACACAGGATAAACTTTTCTTAGGTAATATGGATGCACGTCGTGATTGGGGGCATGCACGCGACTACGTCGAGGCCATGTGGATGATGTTGCAACAAGACGAACCCGATGATTTCGTGATCGCTACAGGTGAACAGCATTCGGTAAGAGAGTTCGTTCAGCTCGCGGCCGATGAGTTGGAAATCCCTCTGCGTTTTGAAGGTGAGGGCCTTGATGAAAAAGGCATCACCACCGATGGCCGGGTGATTGTTGAGGTAGAGCCGCGTTATTTTCGTCCCGCTGAAGTGGAGACGCTTTTGGGAGACCCGTCTAAGGCCAAAGAGAAGCTTGGATGGACCGCGAAAACAAGCTTTGAAGATTTGGTGCGAGATATGGCGCGCAATGATTTTAAGATAGCCAAGCGTGAGCACGAGATGGCAAAGGACTGATTTTACGATGGATACGGGTGCTAAAATCTATGTGGCTGGCCATAACGGCCTTGTCGGTAGTGCGCTTTGCAGAAAGCTTGAATCCAGCGGTTACCGTAATCTAATTTGTTTGTCGCGCAGCGAGTTGGACCTTTGTGACCAGAGAGCGACTCGGGAATTTTTCGAGAATCAAAAGCCAGACTATGTTTTTCTAGCGGCCGCAAAAGTTGGTGGGATTCACGCAAACGTGAGTCAGCCTGCGCAATTCATTCACGATAATCTTTCTATTTCTGTAAATATCTTGGAGGCAGCCCGCCAGTCTGGTGTGACGAAACTGCTTTATCTTGGGTCGAGCTGTATTTATCCAAAGATGTCACCGCAACCGATTGCTGAAGAGGCACTTTTGACAAGCTCTCTTGAGCCCAGTAATTCCTATTATGCGATTGCGAAGATAGCGGGATTGAAGATGTGTGATGCATACAATCGGCAGTATGGCACAAATTTCATAACGACTATGCCCACCAACCTTTATGGACCAAACGACAATTTCGACTTGGAAACATCTCACGTGCTTCCCGCTCTTTTAAGAAAACGTCATGACGCCAAGACCGATCAAGCCAAAGAGCTGGTGGTCTGGGGAAGTGGAACGCCTCGGCGCGAGTTTTTACACGCGGATGATTTAGCGGATGCCTGCGTGTTTTTAATGCAGAACTGCAGCGCCAGTGAATTGGATGGCCACGTGAATATTGGAACGGGCGTTGATGTTAGCATCCGAGAGTTGACGCACTTGATTCAAAAGACTGTGGACTACAAAGGTGCTTTGGCCTTCGACGCGTCAAAACCTGACGGCACTCCTCGTAAGCTTTTAAATGTTGATAAAATGAACAAGCTTGGGTGGACGGCGAAGAAAACTTTGGAGAAAGGTCTGGAAGATACCTACGACTGGTATCTTGCGAACCTTAACCTTTCGAAAGACGCTTCTTAAAGTACTCATACGTTGCCTGCAGGCCATGGTGAAGCGGTACACGTGGTTTCCAGCGTAATACATCTGCAGCCAAAGAGATGTCGGGCTTGCGGCGCTTCGGATCGTCTTGAGGTAGGTCGTGATAGTTAATTTCCGTAGAGCCGTCATGTATTTCAGAAACTTTCTCCGCGAGTTCACGAATCGTGAATTCGTCGGGGTTTCCTAAATTTACAGGGCCCACTGTTTCATCTTGTTCCATGAGCTTGATAAGGCCTTCGACCAAGTCTTCCACATAACAAAAGGAGCGTGTTTGTGTACCATCACCATAAATAGTGATCGGTTTACCAAGCAGTGCCTGAACGATGAAGTTAGATACGACTCTTCCATCACTTGGGTGCATATTAGGCCCGTAGGTGTTGAAAATACGAGCCACTCGGATGTCGACTTTATTTTGACGGTGGTAGTCGAAGAAAAGCGTCTCTGCTACGCGCTTACCTTCATCGTAGCATGACCGAATACCAATAGGATTTACATTTCCCCAGTAGCTTTCAACCTGTGGATGAACCTCGGGGTCGCCGTATACTTCAGATGTTGATGCTTGAAGAACTCGCGCGCCGACGCGCTTGGCAATACCCAGGACGTTGATGGCGCCCATAACATTGGTCTTTACGGTTTTGATGGCGTTGTATTGGTAATGCACAGGACTTGCGGGGCAGGCCATGTTGTAAATTTGGTCAACCTCAAGAAGGATGGGCTGTGTAATATCATGTCGAACAAATTCAAAACGTGGGTTATCGAGAAGATGGAAAACATTCTCTTTACGGCCGGTAAAGCAGTTATCGAGGCAGATGACCTGGTGGCCCTGTTTCAGAAGTCTTTCAGACAAATGCGAACCAATAAAACCGGCTCCGCCTGTTATCAGTATACGTTTCATTACTCTGCTCCTCTGCCGACTCCGTGGTATTCGATCCCTGCAATTTCCATTTCACCGGGTTCGAATTGATTCCGACCGTCAAAAAACACATTACCCTGCATAGAGTCTTTTAACTTTTTTAAGTCCGGATTTCTAAATTGGCGCCATTCTGTAGCGAGGACGACAGCATCAGCGCCTTCGGCGGCGGCATACATTCCCGTGGCAAATGATATTTGCGGGTTGTGGGCCATGGCAGCTTCGGCATTGGCCTGTGCAACTGGATCAAAAGCACAAACTTCTGCACCTGCTTCGGTGAGGCGCTTGGCGATGGTGAGAGCAGGTGACTCTCGGATGTCGTCGGTGTTGGGTTTAAACGCAAGGCCCCAAAGAGCGATTCGTTTGCCCTTTAAGGTTCCACCAAAATATTGAATGATCCGATTCGCGAGAAACATCTTTTGATGCTTGTTCACATGCTCAACAGCTTCAAGAATGTTTGCGGTGCAGTCCGACTCAAGGGCGACTTGCGCCAGCGCTTTTACGTCTTTGGGAAAGCATGAGCCGCCATAGCCAATCCCTGCGTAGAGAAAAGGCATGCCAATGCGTGAGTCAGTTCCCATGCCTCTTCGGATGTCCATGATATCGGCACCAATGGCATCACAGAGTCTGGCGAGCTCATTCATAAAAGAGATACGAGTCGCGAGCATTGCGTTGGCGGCGTATTTTGTCATCTCTGAGGAGCGAATACTCATCAGTAAAATAGGGTGCCCGTTTCGGGTGAAACCACTGTAGAGCTTGCACATCGCTTGGGATGCGAATTCGTGGTTGAAGCCAAGAACGATTCGATCGGGCCGCATAAAGTCTTGAACGGCCATGCCTTCCTTTAAGAATTCAGGGTTGGAGACCACATGAATTTTAAAGTCTGCGCCGCGTTCTTTAAGAACAGAGTCGATAACATCCTGTACTCTGTCACAAGTACCGACCGGTACCGTGGATTTTACAGCAACCACCAATTCTTGTGTGGCGAGCTCAGCGATTTGCTTGGCTGCTCCTAAAACATACCGGCGGTCAGCGGAGCCGTCTTCATCAGGCGGTGTGCCCACTGCGATGAAACAAACTTGAGACTCGGGTAAGGAGGTTTTGAGCTCGGTGGTGAAGCTTAGGCGCCTACTCTCAGCGTTTCGAGCGACGAGTTCTTCAAGGCCTGGTTCGTAGATTGGCATTTCACCGCGGTTGAGGCAGGCGATTTTTTTCTCATCGATATCGACGCAAGATACCGTATTGCCCATCTCAGCTAGGCACGTCCCTGTTACAAGGCCAACGTACCCGGTTCCAATGATTGTTACTTTCATTAACTGTTCCTCACAAATCCATAAATCGGTCACAGACCTTAAGCAAAAAGTAGTTCTTTCGCCAGGGCCTTCGTATCGAGGTCGAAACTCCTAATAAGCGCATATGCCATAGGGATTCAAATCGATTTAAAAGGGGATATGTTGCTCCAAGGGATAAACGTCTTGGTCCCATGGCATATTGAATTGGTAGGCCAGTTCTTGTTCGAGTGGCGCTCCGTGCAGTTGGGCGTGATGACGAGCTCGCGTTCCCTGTTTTGAATCCCCTAATGATATGATTTTAATAAGTTTTTGAAGCGCCGAATCATCCAGGGCTTGAATACAATCTTCAGCATGGGGAAGTTGCCAGTGTGCGAGGGTAAAGGCCCAAAAGGATAGTTGTTCACGCAGGATTTGATGTGCATCGTCTTTGACCAAGCCAATCATTCGGCTTGGTACCACCACAAAAATTTCATGAAAAAGAAACTCGGTATCTAGGGCCTCAAGGGGCAAGCGAGTTTCTGTAATGAAATCCTCCAGGATAAGCCGGGGTGTTTGGAGGTAGCCTTTGGAGCATGCGCGATACTCTTCTGAGTGTTCAAATTCGAAGAGTAGGTCTTCCACCCGCGCCTTTAGGGCTCGCACTTCGTTTCGAGCCAAGGTGACTTCGGATTCTTCGAGAAAGTATGGATGTGTTTTGGTGTACATTTTGGGCCTTGTTCTGAAGTTGTTACCCAACAAAGAGAGCAAGGACGGAGCCAATTCGATTGAACACGATTCAAGGGACTTAGAGAGGGCTGGGTGTCGCAGGTTGAATAATGACACGCGGTCATCAGAGAAATGCGACGATTTTAATCCAAAAAAAAGCCCCGCAATGCGAGGCTTTTTCTGATTCTTAATTTTGAGTCAGGCTTTGAGGTTGTTAATCATTGCCTGCTGAGTTTTGTGAATGTTTTCTAAAATCGCGCTGAAGATATTCATGACCTTTTGCTGCTCTTGGTACATGTTTTGTAAATCAAAGGTGTCCATCTCAGTGAACTCTCGCAACGAGTTCATGGTACCTTCCATGTCTGCCATGAGGTTCTGCGCCTCTTCTTTGCTACCGAGAGTTACGGTTTTTTCGGTCATGGTCATATTGCCATCTTTATCAAAGGTCACTTCGGTGAAATCAAACTCTTGCGGCCACTCGTCCTCTGAGATCACGTCCCGTAGGTCACGAAGGGTGTCGCGCATATCGCTGGCAGCATTGTTTTTATCTTGAACACGAAGGGCGTAGTTTTCGAGGTCGTTGTTGATAGAGCCCATTCCCAAAGCCATCACCGTACTCACAGCTTCACCTTGCTCATTGGGCTTGAGCCCCAAAGTTGAAAGTGAACTTGTAATGGTGTTGTTGGAAATCGATTGGAGATTCTGAGAGCAAGAAGAAAGGTCGGAGCTTTCAATGGCCTCTTGCTTGACCGCTTTAACGAGAGTGTCAACGGAAGCCATTAAGGTGTTGGTTTGCTCAGCGTTTAAGGTATCGAGCCGGTTGGTGAGTGCCTTGGCTTGCTCGGTATCGGTACCCATCGACATACGCAGGCTGGTGCCATTTTGCAGATTGATAATGGGCGCTTTTTCAAAAGCTTCGGTCTCGAAGAGCTTTACACGCTCTTTATTTTCAACGGATTGGGCTTGCTCCTGGTTTTGGATACTTGCGGGGCGAGCGGAATCAATTCGTGTAATAGCCATTTTGCTTCTCTTGTGAAGGGTTCTGTCTATTTTATACACGGGCCGGCCCCTCACGGGTTGATCTATTTAGGTTTTATCCAAGTAACAGATCTGAGGGCCCTAAGGTGCTGTAAATATTAGGGAATATATGAGGTCTCGCGTAGGGCTACGCGGGGTAAATTACGAGAGCCAGGGCGGCTGGCGGGCATTAAGGTGTTCTAAGCGCTAGGTAAAGCCGGCTTGCACCTCGGGCAATTTGCATTCGAACGATTTTCCCCGAGCCCAGCGCCTTAAAGGACTCAACGACTTCTCGGGCTTTGCGAACGGATTTCCCGTTGAGCTTGAGCACAACGTCTCCAGCCTGGAGGCCGGCACGGGAAGCAGGGCTTCCGGGTTTGACCTCTTTAATGACGGCACCTTTTTGACGCTTCAACTTAAACTGGCTACGCAGCTCTTGGGTGATGTCGGAAACACGAAGCCCGATGGCATGCTTTCCGGACATAGCTTCCGGTTCGGCTTGAGCCACGGCGGGCCCTTCGTCTGGAAACGCACCCAACGTGATGTTTAAGGTTTTGCGTTTTGACCCGCGGATAACCGTAAGGGGCACTGATTTCCCTACTCCGACTAAGCCGGCAAAGAGCGGCAAGTCGCGGCTATTTTTGACCTGCTTCCCGTTGAATTCGATAACGACATCACCTTCGAGGATACCAGCTTTCGCAGCTGGTCCACTTTGAACGACCTCGGCAACCAACGCTCCCATCGGTTCTTTAAGCCCATAGCTTTGAGCAAGTTCTTCCGTGAGTTGCTGAATGTGAATCCCGATCCAGCTTCGTGAGTAGCGACCTTTTGATTTCAGGTCTGGAAGCATTTCCTTGACCATGTTGATGGGAATCGCAAATCCAATGCCGCTGCCGGCTGCGTTGATGGCGGTATTGATACCAATTACTTCACCACGCATGTTGATAAGCGGGCCGCCGGAATTACCCGGGTTAATCGAAGCATCGGTTTGCAAAAAGTTATAAAACCCCGCTCGGCCCGATGGGGCAATTTCACGTCGGTCTTTTGCGGAAATGATACCAACCGATACCGAGTGTGAAAGGCCAAATGGATTACCAATGGCCATGACCCAGTCGCCGATGCGCATGTTGTCGGAATCTCCTAGGTAGGTGATGGGCGCGTTGGCTTTGTCGATGGTTTCCAGGAGGGCCACATCGTAGCGAGGTGCGGTACCAAGTACGCGCGCTTGCATGGAGCGTTCAGAGCCGTCGGCATCCATAAACGTAACATCGATTTTGTCTGCGTTTTCAACGACGTGATTATTGGTCAAAATCAGCCCATCTTGGCTAATCACGAACCCGGTCCCAATGCCGCGATTCACGCGTTCACGTCCGTCGCGGGACTGCGGAGCGCCGGGTACACCCGGTCCAAAAAATTTATGGAAGTACTCGAAGGGGTCCTGCACGCCTTGTCGCCGGTGGCTGCTCAACCGCATGCGCTGCTCAACTTGAATGCTGACCACCGCGGGCATGGCTTGAGATGCCAATGCGCTGAAGTCAGGCACCTGGGCCAGTGGCACTTGAGATGATTGCTTCTCAGCCCAAAGATTTGTGGAACGCGCCTGTGCGCTGCCCACCAAGGTAAGAACCAACGAACAGATTATGGCGATTCTGGCCATCAACATGTGTATCTCCCGTTTACGCACATGGATAAGAACATCGTATCGTAAGTTTAAACGACTGGCGACGAACACTTATTCCATAAAAGGTGGGGAGCGAGGCGTATTTAGTCAACCACTTGGTCAATAAGGCTGTCTAAATCTTTACGGTCTTTATCGCTTATCTGCCCGTGAATATTGTCTTTTACCAGACTCTTAGCCACGCGAGCTTTTGCGTTTTCAACCATGTTGATCTCGTCTTTAAACAGGGCAGTAACTTGGTCACCAAATAGGTCAAGCTTGCCTTGCATGGTGGGCGAGCGCCAAACATCGACGAGATGCCCGCTGATTGATTTGCCGCCAATGGGAGCAAGAAAAAATCCATAGAGGCTGCCTAAGACAGCGGCTACGATTAGGCCTTGCTTCAGATACTCTTTAATTTGTTCTGTTTTATCCGACATAAGAGCACACCTACCATTGGTTGGTTTACACCGGCAAATAATCTGTCAATTTACGGTTCGGTAGGCTCAATAGCTGCTGGTTCAGCTATCTCAGGGGTTAAGATCCCCCCAGAAATGATCATCTTGAATGCGTCGTCGACGCTCATCGTAAGTACTTTGAGATCTTTGGTCGGTACAAATATGAGCCAGCCACTGGTTGGGTTGGGTGTTGTCGGGACGAAAACGCTCACGACGTTGTCCGGAGTTTCATTTTGAACTTCGCCGCGTGTCTCCCCGGTGAGAAGGCCCATCGTCCAAAGGCCCTCGCGCGGATATTGAAACAATACAACTTTACTAAAAGCTTTGTTTTTGTCGCCTGAAAAGGTTTGGAGAAATTGCCGGGTGGCTGAGTATATCCCACGCACCACAGGAATCTGCATCAAGAGCCGTTCTAATCCTGAAATCAGCTGGCGGCCCAAGACATTGCCGGCGAGTGTGCCCAGAAAGTAGATCACAAACCCTGAAAGAATCAGCCCAATGAGTGGGGCGATAAACTGCACCCAGGTTTGTTCAATGTGCAGAGCGCGAATTAAAGCTTGGATGGTTGGCGTGACGGCCCCAGTGACGGTTTCCAAGACGAGCCGAACCACCCAAATTGTGACAAGTACGGGGGTGAGTACAATCAATCCAGTTAGAAAGGTCCGCCGAAAGGTAGGCGATTTTTTCTTTTTATCAGGCATGTTCATTTATGAATGTAAGGTGGCTTGGCGCCCGCTGCAACTTCTCTTTAGGCAGGCACTTGAAAAGAGTCTTGGTTTTGAACAACGCGGCGTTCGCTCACGAGTTTTTCGAGATGGGCGCGAACATTGAGTTCGGCCAGCGGGTAAACGGCTTCGGGGATTTCAGTATAGACAATGGGAACAATTTGAGCCGGTGTCATTTCACCCTCAATGGCTTCAAAAATCATTTTCTCCCGCATCAGGCGGTGCTCAATGTAAAAGTTGATCTTGGCAACACTGGCCGCGATGGGGGGTCCGTGAGCTGGAAAAGTAAATCCCAGCGGCAGCTCCAGAAGTCCTCGCAACGAAGCGAAATAGTCAACCATGTTCCCTTCTGGCGGATTAATCACAACTGTACCCAGGCCTAAAATGAGATCACCGCTGATGAGGCTTCGACTGTTTTCTTCATAGAAACAAAAGTGGCCTCGTGCATGGCCCGGCGTATGAATGGCGCGCCAGCGAAAGTCTTTACCGTGCGAGTTTTTGAGAATGAGAAGCTCGTCGGCTTCAATATAACCGTCGACAGCAATATCGGGCGGTAGTGTTTCCTCGGTGAGGGGGTGGGCACGGACTGGAATATTGAAGGTTGAGCGAATCCGGTTGACCGCGCCAACGTGATCGCCGTGCTGATGTGTGAGCCAAATCTCTTTCACACAACCGCCCTGGGTTTCGAGGTAACGCAGATATTCGATGAGTTTGTCTTGTTCTTCAGCGATGGGGCTTGAAGGATCGATGATTACGATCTCGTCGGTGCCCAGCACATAAGTGTTGGTGTGAGTGGCTGGAGGCAGGGTAAATGTTTTCATCGGGATCACATGAATCCCCGTTAAGATCTCTCCTCCGGGTCTGCTGTAACGCCCTTCTTTGCGCTGACCCATGACCTCTTGAACCTTCATCAGCTCGCCTCTGTGTTCAACCAGCTCCCGCAGTGTCTCCAGGACCGGGTAGGTAATTTGGGCCTCACCTGCATTGTGTGCGCTGATCGCATCTTCTGGACTTAGCCACAGGCCATCGGTAAGTTCACCGGGGATAATACTGGCCTTCTGGCCTTCTGGGAGCATGGCTGCAAAGTAAATCGCGTCGTAGCGCACAGGCGTGTACGGCGGCGTGACCCAGCGGCCAACATCGATAAAATCTTTCGCATTTATGCTGAGCTTTGCTTTTTCGAGTAAATCTTTCCATTGATTGCCATCTTTGAGCAGCTTTTCCCTCATGGATGCCAAGTCTTCGGGGCTTGGGGATGGGCCGTGAGCGATCAACACGCCGGTTTCTTCCAGTAGCTCTCGGGCGGCGCAGCTGTACATGGCGCTTTGTTCAGGTTCTGCGCTGACCTTGATTTCATGGTCTATCGGATCCACCGTACCACCCGGGAAAACTTGAAAACCGCCCATAAATTGGAGACTTGTGGATCTTCGAACAAGATAAAACTCGGTTCCAGTGACACTTTTCGTGGAAGGACGCAGAAGGATAACGCAGGCGCTGAGGCGATGTGAGCTCATGGGTGCAAGCTGCGACTCTTGGCGGGCTTTGTCAATGATTTCGGTCTATAGGGATTCTGGAACTTAAATGTCTCGACCAAATGGTAGGGACTTGAAAATGTGCACGCGGTGCGTCATAACTTGTATTGTTCAAGTTCGTCACCTTTCGAGCCTTTGCCGGCGAGAGGTGTTACTAATGTATGGCTCAAGGCTCACAGTTGTTTGGAGGATAAAATGATCAGTGCCGTAGCAATGACCGTCATGTTGGTCGCCGCGCTGGGGTGTTTTTCGTGGCTCGTCATTCCCCGCTTTAAGCTCGTGTTTCGTGCACCGGGTGAAGGTAGAATCGATAACCCGGTTGAACGGGTGAAGAGTGTGTTGAAATTTGCAATCGGACAGTGGCGGATGCCGCGTGAGCCGATAGCGGGTGCAGCTCACATGATGATTTTCAGCGGCTTTATGGTTGTGGCACTTGGAACGGTTTTGCACATTGTCCATGCCTATGCTCCCGCAATGGTCGATGCGTTTTATCTCGAGACCACCGTCGGTAAATGCTACGCGTTTATCAAAGATATTTTCGAATACCTCGTGCTTCTGGGTGTGACCTACGGTTTGTGGCGTCGTTTGAAGCCGAAGGTAAGCCGTGTGGGTCGATCCGCTGAAGGTGTTTTTGTTCTGTGCATGATCTTCACACTGATGGTCACAGACTTTCTAAGCTTTGGCGCTCTTCTGATTGAGCATAATGTTCAAAACACCGCTTGGTACCCAGGCGCAGCTGTGGCCAAAATCATTTTGGAACCCATGGGTGACACAGCTCAAACGGTTGGTGCAGTCTCTTACTGGATTCACTGCTTCTGCGTTTTATTGTTCTTGAACTTTTTGCCTCTCGGCAAACACTTCCACGTTATCACCGGTATCCCGAACGTTTTCTTCCGTGATCTGAAGCCATACGGCCAAGTACCGAAGATGGTCATCGACTTGGAAGATGAAGATCCTAAGTTTGGAATGCGTTCGGCTGCCGACGTCGAATGGAAGATGATTACCGATGTTTATTCATGTACCGAGTGTGGTCGCTGTACCGTTTATTGCCCCACAGCTCTGACGGACAAACCTCTGACTCACCGCGGTCTGAACTTGGATATCAAAAAATCTCTTTATGAGAACAAAGAGATCTTACTCTCGGGCGACGATGAAAAAATTGCCGGCCTAGATGACCTCGTTGGCGGCAATATCGACCCGGAGACAGTTTGGGCGTGCACCACCTGTGGTAGCTGCGAACAAGAGTGCCCGGTCTTTATTGAGAACGTTGGCCGAATCATTCAAATGCGTCAGTACAAAGTGATGATGGAAGGCGATATCACGCCGGAACTTCAGCGTGCGTACCAAGGCATGGAAAACAACAACAACCCTTGGGGTGTTGGTTTTGACCAGCGTGATGCCTGGGCTGAAGGCCTCGATATCGTTCGCATGAGTGATTGGCTAAGCGATACCGAAGCATCCAAAGACAACCCGCCACTCTTGTATTGGGTGGGCTGCGCTGGCTCTTTTGATGACCGAACCAAGAAGGTTACCCTTGCCATGGTTCAGATTCTTAAAGCAGCCAATATTCCGTTTGCCATCTTGGGCAAGGAAGAAGGGTGCACCGGTGATGCTGCGCGAAGAACAGGCAATGAGTATTTGTTCCAGGCGCTGGCTGAGGCAAATGTTGAGATTCTCAACAACTACGGTGTGAAGAACATTCTCACCACATGCCCTCACTGTTTGCACACCATCAAGCGCGAGTACCCACAATTTGACGGGAATTTCGAAGTGATTCACCACACCGTGATGATCGATAACCTCATTCAGGAAGGTAAGCTGAAGCTTAAAGACTTGGGTGAAGGTACGGAAACCGTTGCGTTGCACGACTCATGTTATCTTGGCCGTTACCACGATATTTACGATGCACCTCGTAATATTGTTAATGCGGTTCCGGATGCTGAACTTGTTGAGCTTCCGCGCAATAAGTCTCGCTCTATTTGCTGTGGCGCCGGTGGTGGCCGCTTCTGGATGGAAGAGCATATTGGCGAACGTATCAACGTGCATCGTTCTAAAGAAATTGCGTCGATGGAGACTAAGAGCGTGGGCGCCAACTGCCCATTCTGTATCACTATGATTACCGATGGTATGAAGGATTCGGAAGTTAATCGAGATGATATCCCGGTCAAAGATTTGGCTGAGATTGTCGCATCTCGACTCGACGTTTAATCTTCTGTCTTAATTAGATTCAAAGCGGTGTCGCAGATTGAACTCTGCGACACCGCTTTTGTGTTTTCCCTAGAAAAATATCTGGCCCGGCTTTTGCTTTGATTTAGATAAAGCAAAGGAGCGGCTATGTTTGCACGTGCAAAATCGGGAACGGTGATTGGTGTAAAGGCCCACAGTGTTGTGGTCGAGGCACACCGAGGTAAAGGTCTTCCGGGGATGACTCTTATAGGCCTTGCTCGCGGCGCAGTCAGAGAGTCTGCTGTTCGGGTACGTTCAGCGATTATGGCGTCTGAAATCACCTTGGGCACGCAGCGCACAGTCGTTAATCTCCTACCTGCAGAGCTTCCGAAAGAGGCGAGTGCTCTAGACTTACCATTGGCAGTTGCCCTTTTAGCAGCCAGCGGCATTATCCCTGAGTCCTCGCTTGAAAACAGGCGATTTTTCGGTGAGCTCTCATTGGGAGGAGCCCTTGAACCGGTTCGTGGCGGCGTTTTGTTGGCCGACTTAACTCGCGAGCACGAAGAAGATGAGCTTATTTTACCATTGGCGTGTGCAAGTGAAGCTGCGGTTATTCCGGGGGTGCGCGTGCTGGGTGCATCGTCGCTTAAAGAGGTGGTCGACCATCTCTTAGGCTTGGTACCGCTTTCTAAAGCTTTAGCGCCTGCGCCGGTTCAATCACGCTCATCGAACTGCCTCTCCCAGGTGTGTGGCCAACCCAAGGCTCGCCGTGCATTGGAGATAGCTGCCGCGGGTGGACACAATTTACTGATGGTTGGGCCGCCTGGCAGCGGCAAGACTATGCTCGCCAGAAGTATCTCGGGCATACTCCCGCCCCTTGATCCTACAGAGCGAATTGAAGTGACCAGGATTCATTCTGCAGCCGGCCGTTCGGGGGAAAATTTTTTAGTGGGCGAAAGGCCCATGCGCTCGCCTCACCACACTGCAAGTGAAGTCGCTTTATGTGGTGGAGGATCGATGCCGAGGCCCGGGGAAGTGACCCTGGCTCATCGTGGAATTTTATTCTTGGATGAAATCCCTGAGTTTTCACGCCGAGCATTGGAGGCATTGAGAGAGCCACTGGAGGACGGGGTGATTCACATCGCGCGAGCAGCACTTAGTTTGGAATTTCCTGCCAATGTTCTTTTGGTTGCTGCGATGAATCCTTGCCCCTGCGGCTACCATCGAGGTTTGGCCAACTCTTCTGTAGCTCGGCCCACTAAAACTTGTATGTGCAGCTTTGAGCAAATCCAGCGTTATCGCGCAAAAATATCGGGCCCGCTGCTAGACCGCATCGATATGCATGTTTTGGTCGACGCCGTACCGTACCGTGCATTCGTGGAAAAAAAGAGTGCTGAATCTTCAGGAGAAGTTCGCAAACGGGTGGTCGCAGCGCGGGATTTACAACGGGCGCGAGGAGGTGAGGGCACCCTTAATGCAAACCTTAGCCAGCCTCTGCTTGATGAAGTTTCACCGGTTGATAACGAGATGCTCGCCGTGATTGAGCGGGCGATGGAGAAGCATGGATTATCCACACGCGCTGTGAACCGGCTGCGTAAGGTGGCTCGTACCATTGCAGATCTTGAGGGGAATTCACGGGTCTCAGCGACGCATTTGGAAGAAGCACTTTCGTTTAGGGTGCTCTCTTAAACTCTGTTCAATTACTGAGCGGCAAGCTCTTCTTGATGCTTCGCAATCAAATCAGCCAAACGTGCTTGCGCCTTTGTTTCAACAGCTTCGTATGCGGCGGTACCTTCAAAATCTTGGATGACTTCGTAGTAACATTTCACTTTAGGCTCAGTTCCTGAGGGCCGTACAATCACCCGAGAGTTGTCTTCTAGAATAAAGCTGAGCACATCGCTTTTAGGCAAATCGATGGCTTCCGATTGACCGGTTGCAGTATCAATCCGTGTCCCATTTTGAATATCCATAATGGACTGGATGTTGAGACCGGCAATTTGTGTGGGCATGTTGGCTCTGATTTTTTCGCCAATGCTTGGGCCTTGAGCATGTGGGTCTATCGCGAGACTTTTTTGCTCAGTTACAAAGAGACCATACTTTTGGTAGATGGCTTTGAGGAGCCCCAGTATGGTTTCCCCTTGTTCACGAAGACGTGCGGTTTGAAGTGCAAAGGCGATGATGGCCGAGACACCGTCTTTATCACGAACAACGTTGTGAACAGTGTAGCCGAGAGCCTCCTCGTACCCCATTAGGAAATCTTTACCGGCAGTGGTGGCAGCGATGGCTTTATTGGCAATCCATTTAAAGCCTGTAAGCGTTTCAAAATATTCCACACCGTGAGCCTCAGCGATCTTACTTAAGAGCCGGCTCGAAACGATGGTGGTACCCACGCACGAATTGGCTCGGCTGGATTCCGGAACGGCGTTGATGAGGTCAGAGCCAAGTACGACACCAATCTCATTGCCCGTGAGCATGGTGTAACTTCCTTGGTCGTTCGGCAGTGCTACTGCAAGACGGTCTGCGTCGGGGTCATTTGCAAATACCAAATCGGCTTTGACCTCGGCGGCAAGAGCTAGAGCCAAATCCATGGCACCATCTTCTTCTGGGTTTGGAAATCGGACCGTTGGGAAGTCGCCGTCAGGCTCACGTTGTTCTTTAACGGTATAAACGTTGCCAAAACCGGCGAGTTTGAGTGCGCGCTCGGTGGCCTCAGCGCCGACGCCATGAAGCGGCGTATAAACAATTTTAAGTCCGCTGATGCCCGGTGATCCTGGCCAAGCGTTGGCGGTGATAATTTCACGAAGGTATTGCTCCATCAAAAGTGGTCCGAAGTGATGAATCAAACCGGATTCTTTACCCTCAGGCACGGGAATGAACGGAATATCTTGTGTGGCGGCCTTATCGATTTCGGCGGCAATGCCTTGGTCATGGGGTGTGATGATCTGCGCGCCATTTCCCCAGTAGACTTTGTAGCCATTGTACTCTGGCGGGTTGTGACTTGCAGTGACCATGATGCCAGCGGCGGCCCCAAAATAACGAACCGCATAAGCAGCCACAGGAGTGGGGATCGTTTGAGTGGACAAATGAACTTTAAATCCAAACGCAGCAAGGACGGAGGCGGCATCTTGGGCAAAAGTATAAGAGCCATGTCGGCCGTCGTATGCGACGACAACACCACGCTCGCTACATCCGGGCACCGATTTGAGCAGGTAACTGGCCAGCCCCGCGGTGGTTTCGCGGACCACGAGTTGATTCATGCGCGATTGTCCGGCTCCTAGAACGCCTCGTAAACCCGCCGTTCCAAAGGCCAACCGGCCATTGAATCTGCGTTGAAGCTCCGCTTGGTCATCATTTTTTAAGAGTTCTTCGAGTTCTTGACGGGTTTTTGGGTCAGGATCTCTGGCAATCCACGCTTTAACTTGCTGATTCATGGAAACTCCCTCTTTAAAAGTCACTTTTTTGCCTTCACGTCTTAGCGCGAGATGAGTCTTCGTGGCAAACTAATGAGGCCCATGCATAAACCGGTTAATGGCCCATCCGCTTAATGGTAATGTAGGGGGAGGATGTCCGGGTTTAGATATTTAAGGGTGCTAGTAGCCACCCTCACTTTTTTGAGTGTTTTTCAGTTGCAGACCGCAAACGGTGCCGTCGTGCGCCGCGCCGAACTGCCTGAGCTCGTCGATCTCTCGGATATCGTGGTTCACGGGATTGTATCGCAAACCTTCACGCCCAATCAGAAAGCTTTTTTTACAGGAATTGAGCTCGAGGTTTCCACCGCGCTGAAGGGGGTCGCCCCAGGAACCGATGGCCTCTCTATTGAATTGCCCGGTGGTCAAAGCGGAAATTTTTATCAAAATATCTCGGGCATGCCTCATCTTAAGCCCGGCGATGAAGTCGTGATTTTCTTAGAACGAACAAGCCGCGGCCATTACGTTTTTACCGGTTTAAGCCAGGGCGTTTATTATGTTTTACGAGGTGGCATCCGCACTCTTGCGATTCGTGACTTAGGCCCATTGCTATTGATAGGGCCGGGCGAAGAGCACATCCACGGCGAGGATGTTCCGGATAAAGTGTTGGACCTAGACAATCTCATCAAGCGTATTCGGCAACTCGTGGGGATAGCGCCATGAGATTTTTACTGGCGACTCTATGCTTGTTTTATAGCGCAACGGCTTGGCCATTTTCCATCAGCCTCCAGCAAGGTGATGAGATTCGCTGGGCCAATGCGAGCATCGAGTACGAGTTGCAGGAAGACGGCTCCGATGATCTCGAAGATGGTTCAGATTTAGGCGCGATTCGTTCGGCCGTGAAGAGCTGGAACAACGTAGCCTGCTCCTCGCTAGAGCTTATCGAAACTGGAACAGGCCAAGGTACGGATACCATTGCAATCACGGGCGAGCTTGATGGCATCAACCGATTAACCTGGGTTGAAGATGAGCGATGGCCCTATGGCAGTTTGGTTTTAGGTGCCGCGACGCCCATTTATGATGCCGACGGACTGATTGTAGAGGCCGATATTACTCTCAATGGTTATTCAGCCTCTTGGTCGACGACAGGAGAGGCGAATAAAGGCGATATTGAAAGCGTGGTGGTTCACGAGCTTGGTCATGTTTTCGGGCTGCAGCATGTGCTTGGCGGACATAATTTGGGTTCACCTCCAAGCATGAGCGCCATTATGGATCCTGATTTACGAGGCCGCGACCTAGAAGACGATGATGCCCTGGGTGCTTGCTACCTTTACCCCGCTGAGGATTACCGCTGTTTGGATGGTTGTGATTGCCCCAGAATCTTGGAGCGTAACCTCTTAGGGCAAGAGCGCTACATCGGGCAGCTCAATTGTATCGATGGTGCCTGCAATGGATTGGGTGAGGTGATTTTGGGCCAAGTCGTTTTGGGCGGCTCCTGTGCCTTTGAGGATGAGTGTGCGGACGGGTTGTTTTGTGGACCTACTGGTTTTGGCGCTTACTGCAGCAAAGCTTGTGACTTGAATGCCCCATGCCCCGAAGGTTTTGAATGCTGGTATTGGGAAGGAATTGAAGCCAATGGCGGCGCCTGCATGCCTTTGGAACTCAATGAAAACAGCGCCTCCAATGCGGGTGCTTGTTTGGCAAAGCCGGTGAGCACTGCGCCCTGCTGGTGTGACCAAGACGACCAATGCGATGCCAGTTGTGAGTGTGATGTGGATTGTTCGGGCGGCTGCACTTGCTCCGCCAATAATGGCTCTTCGGCTATGCTCTGGCTTTTGCCGATCTTTTGGATTTCTCGCCGCTTTTACCGGCGATTTCGGGGATTTCAGTCCTCGATGCGTTGCAGCTGACCCTTCAATATGACAGAAGCCCGGTAGTGAATGCGATTGCTCTAGAGGACCTTTCGGTCCGACTTGGTAAACGATGGGTGCTTGCTCGATTGGCGGCAGAGCTTCCGGCGGGGAGATCCATCCTCATTACCGGCGATAACGGGGCTGGAAAAACCACCTTGTTACGGGTTATGGCCACAGCAATACGGCCAACCCGCGGAAAACTTAAGGTTTTCGGTCTCGACTCCAAACAAGATACGGCTCAGATTCGACGCTTGGTGGGTTTGATGAGTCACGGCTCCCACCTTTATGATGACTTAACCGCTCGGCAGAACTTAGAGCTCGTTGCGAGACTTTCTGGCATTTCTGTGGACGGTATCGATCAGATTTTAGAGCAAGTCCGGTTGAATGAAGATGCCGACCGTATGGCGGGTAATTTTTCCGCGGGTATGAAGCGGCGATTGATTATTGGCCGCCTCCTATTGCGCAAGCCGCGCCTGGTTTTACTCGACGAGCCATTTGGCCAGCTCGATGTGGCAGGTGTGGATTTGATGACGAGTCTTGTGAAAACTTTTCAAGATGACGGAGCCACGGTGGTGATTGCCACACATATGCATCAGCTGGGGCGTTCCCTTTGCGACTTACATTTTGAAATGTCCGGTGGGCAATTCAAGCAGGTTGAAGAGGTGGCAGCGTAATGGCTCAAGAATCTTCACCGGCAGCGGCAAGCTCTGCCCTGGTTCCCACTTCTCCGGTGCGAGAACCGTCATTTCTTGGAACAGTCTACACCATTGCCCGCAAAGATATTTTAATTGAATGGCGCGGCCGGGGGCGCATCAACGCAACTTTGTTTTTCGCGATTCTTACGCTTTTGCTTTTTTCGTTTGCCATGGGGCCAGAGTCTAAGCTTCTTACTCGCGTGGCGGGTGGTTTTTTCTGGTTGGCGCTTTTACTTTCGAGTGTCATGAGTTTGTCTGAGTCGATGCGTATTGAACGAGATAATTTTGCTCTCGAAGGTGTGCGGTTGATCCCAGTTTCGCCTGCGGCTTTCTTTCTAGGGAAGGCGACCGTTAACAGTTTGTATCTTTGGATTTTATCGTTGGTGCTGATGCCAATGGTGGGTGCGGTTTACGGTATTTCTTTCAAGCTTGGAATCATGCCGTTGCTGGGCATTTTAGCGCTAGGCTCCGCCGCGATCAGTGCACCAGGCACGCTCTATGCAGCGATGGCAGTGCAGGCTCGAGCACGAGACGCTCTCTTGCCGCTCTTACTTTTTCCGATTGTTGTACCGGCCTTATTGGGCTCCGTTAAAGCAACCACTCTGGTGATTGAAGGTGACCCTATGGGTCAGCTCTCTGGCTGGGTTACTCTTTTAGTGGTCTTCGTGGTGGCTTACTGGGTTTTATGCACGTTGCTCTTTGGCCGAGTTGTTGAGGAATAGAAATGATTAAGCGTATTGATATTGGTTTTTTTGCACTGGGCTTGGGCCTTTTGATTTGGGGGCACTATTGGGGTTTGGTTGTGGCTCCCCCTGAGCGTGAAATGGGCGAAGTGTACCGGATTATTTTCGTACATGTACCCTCCGCTTGGATGGCGCTCTTGGCGTTCACGGCAACTTTGATCGCAAGCTTAATCTACCTATTCAATGGAAGCATGAAGGCGGATGCTACAGCTGAGGCAAGCGCTGAGGTGGGTGTCTTTTTCAATGTGCTTACACTCATCACCGGAGCCATCTGGGGCAAGCCTACCTGGGGCGTTTATTGGACCTGGGATCCGCGTTTAACAACTGCCGCGATTATGTGCATTGCCTTTGCTGGTTATTTGGCGCTGCGCCGTTTTGTGATTGAACCTGAACGCCGTGCCAGTTGGTCTGCAATTGTCGCGATCATCATCTATGCGGATATCCCGCTGGTTTGGTTCAGTGTTAAATGGTGGAACAGCCTTCATCAGCTGCAAAGTTCTCCGCAAACCGTCTCACCAGATATGTATTTGCCGCTACGCGTTTCTGCTTTTGCATTCTTATTCTTAATGATTGCTTTTATCCGTGGTCGTTACCACATTGCTCGTGTGATTCAGCGCAGCGAGTTAAGTGAACCACCCGGACCAGCACCAGGGAGTGTGACATGATTCAAGGTGGTGAAGAGTTTATTTGGGCAGCCTATGGCATCAGCTGGGCTGCACTTGTTTTGTATTCTTGGAGTATTGTGAAGCGTCTTAAGGCCGCCGAACAAGAAGACCAAGCACTCTCGTCGCAAGAGGAGAAATGATGAAGCCTCAAGTTAAGAATCAGCTGGCAGCTCTTGTTGCCCTCGGTGTTGCCGGTAGCTTTGTAGCGTACATGGCCTTTGGAGATATTGGTGAGAACCTGGTCTATTTTTGGGATGTCGATCAGCTCCTTGAAAAGGGCGATAAGGCTCTTGGCGCAACCGTTCGTTTGGGCGGTGTTGTTCAGCCAGGCACCATGAATTGGGACGCTGAAGCCATCGACCTTAAGTTTCATATTTCCATGACACCTGAAGCAAGCGATCCTGTGAATGTTGCGGTTCAAGCTAAAGATGCACCGCCGCAAATGTTTCGAGAAGGCATTGGTGTGGTTGTAGAAGGCTCTTACGATGGCAAAGTGTTTAATGCCGACAGAGTCATCGTTAAGCACTCCAACGAATACCAGCCTCCAGTAGATGGCGAAAAGCCAGAACAGCTCTACCAAACTTTAATGGACGAGAGTTGACCTCGATTCAATGGATTCAAAAGAAGTGACTTTAGAAAAGCCCGCAAAGACGAGCTCCATGTTTGAATGGGCCTTGGCGCAAATGGTTCGCGCTCTGGGCGTACTTTTCTATGCGCTTGGCTTTGGCCTTTTGATTTCAATCTTCCGCAAGCAGTTTCACTACAAGAGTCTTTTGGTCTGTGTGGTGGTCTATCTCGCAGGGCTCTGGGCGGTGACCGAGCTATTTATCGACACACGGGGCATGGCATCCCACGTAAACGCTTTAGGCTTATGGAGCGGTACACTGGTGGTTGCAGCTTTGGGCGGTTTTTTGGCCGGCCGCGTTGGCTCGCGTGTTGCGGTTTGGGAAACCTACGTCGGTATTATTTTCGTGACGGCCTTGGTGTGGATTGAACTTTCGATTGGCGTCAGCGGTTTTTTGGGATTGTCCGAACGCAGTGATGTTGAGTTTGGAATGTTTGGAACTCTCACCCCAGGTATTCGGCTTCTAGGTAGTATGTGGGACCGGCTGGTTCTCATGGATGCAATCGGTGCTTGGATAGCATCTATTTTTGGTGGTTCCTTCGCGGTTTTATTAGGCGCTGCCGGTAATATTTTCGACCTTCGATTTGAGGTGGAGTGGATGCTTAGCCGTCGGCACCTCTCTGGCCGAAAAGGTATGTTGTCCGTTACTGCTGTCGTCGCCATGACTGGTATCGCGCTTGGGGTTGCAGCCTTGATTGCCGTCACCAGCGTCATGAGTGGTTATCAACAAGATATCCAGGACAAGATTCTATCGACCAATGCCCACTTGGTTATCCAGAAGTACGGGATAGATTTCACCGAGTATGAAAAAATCATCGAAAGCGGTCTGTCTGTGGAGGGCGTCAATAGAGCAGCACCTTTTACGTTTACTGAGGCAATGGTGAGCACCGGAGCCAAAGGTTTGGGTATCTTGGTTAAAGGCATAGACCCAGCCCGTTCAGGCAAAGTTACGGATATTGAGAACAACCTTTGTAAGTCTGTAAACGGCGAAGGCCGTTGTGTTCGTTATGCTCCGGGGAATCTTCCCGAGGGAGCTTTGGTAGAGCTTTTGACAGAGACCGATGGCCTTGCCCAGGTCGTGGTGGGCTTAGAGCTCTTTCGTAAGCTTGGCCAGCCACTTGGCTCAATCGTCAGCGTGACAACACCGGTGGGTATTGCAGGGGCACGAGGCAATGCGCCTAGGCGTCTTCATTTTAGACTCGGCGGCGTTTTTGAGTCTGGAATGTATGAGTTCGATTCCCGTCTTTTGTTTGCGGCGCTCGAGTCAGGGCAAGAACTGATGGGTTACGGCAAAGCGGTAAGTGGTGTTGAATTTCGAGTAGATGATCCGTCGAGTGTAGAAAAGCTATCGAGCCAAGTCCTGGCCACTGTGGGAAATTATCCTTACCGCAGTACCGACTGGCGCCAGCTTAACTCCGGCATCTTCACAGCGCTTAAGCTTCAAAAAATCGTGATGTTTTTGGTGCTGACCTTCATCGTCATTGTGGCTGCGTTCAATATCGCAAGTACACTCTTTATGGCGGTGGTAGAGCGCTCACACGAGATTGGGGTTCTTAAATCGATGGGACTTCGCGATGCAAGCATCATGAAGATTTTCGTCATGGAAGGCTGGATTGTGGGGTTGTTAGGCACAGCCATAGGTGTGGCGTTGGGTCTCGCGATCTGTTTTGTTCTCGGCAATCTTGATATCGGCATTGCTGCTGACGTCTACATGGTTGGTGCGATGCGAGTGCAGGTAAATACTGCAGAGGTTCTTGTCGTTGTTTTTGCATCGCTTGTAATCAGTCATCTGGCCACAATCTTTCCAGCGCTTAAAGCCGCCAATAAGCATCCAGTGGATGCTATTCGTTACGACTGAAGTCATTTTAAATATTTATGTGTCGGGCGGCTGCATCATGCCGCTCCAAGGGAGTTATTCGTGCAAGTAGTAGAATTCATTCGTTCGGTGCGTGACGGGGAAACGCTTCGTACTGAGGATATTCAAGAATTTATTGGGCAAATTGCCAGTGGTGAATTACCTGATTATCAAGCTACAGCTTACCTTATGGCGGTTTACCATCGAGGTCTCAGCGATGAAGCCACTGTGGCTACCACCCTTGCGATGCGAGATTCTGGTGAGGTGATCGACCTCTCTCACATTCAAAAAGTTAAGGTTGATAAGCATTCCACCGGCGGCGTTGGTGATAAAATCTCGATTCCATTGGCGCCATTGGTTGCGGCGTGCGGCGTACCTGTCCCCATGATCAGTGGGCGTGGATTAGGGCACACCGGTGGCACTCTGGATAAGCTCGAATCTATTCCTGGATTTCAAGTAGGACTTTCTCAAGAACGATTTTGCGAATTGGTGGAAGAGCTTAATATTTGTTTGATTGGTGCCACGGCTAAAGTGGCGCCGGCAGATCGTAAGTTGTACGCACTGCGAGATGTTACGGCGACTGTTGACTCGATTCCCCTGATCACAGCCTCCATCTTGTCCAAGAAACTTTCAGAAGGAATCGATGCTTTGGTACTCGATGTCAAAGTGGGACGCGGGGCGTTTATGAAAGATGAACCTTCCGCACGAAAGTTGGCAGAGAGCTTGGTTCGCGTGGGCACCGGGGCAGGTCTTGATGTGAAGGCTTATTTAACTCACATGGACCATCCTTTAGGCACGACCATCGGTAACGCTCTCGAAATTCGGGAGTCTATTGAGATTCTTCGTGGCGAGGGCCCTGCAGACAGTACGGAACTAACATTGGCGCTCGGTGCTGAAATGCTGGTTTTGGGTAAAGTTGCGGGAAGCATTGATGAAGCACGTGGTAAACTTAGTGAGGTGATTTCGTCGGGTGCGGGTTTGTCTTTATTTGGTAAAGTAATTGAGGCCCAAGGTGGGGACGCAAGTGTCCTTGATGACCTCTCTAAACTGCCGACTGCTCCGCAAACCACAGAAGTCTGTGCACCACGTTCCGGCGTCGTTTCACACATGGATGCTTTAGGTCTTGGTGTGGCTGCGATGAAACTCGGTGCAGGGCGAGCCAAAGCCGAAGATGTGGTTGATCCCGCAGTAGGATTGGAGCTTTTGGTCAAACCTGGGGCTAAAATCGAGAAAAATCAGCCTATGGTGAGAATTCATCACCGCGATGATGCGGCGGCCTGCCGTGCCGATGTCCTAGAAAACGTCGTAATATCAGATGATTATGAGGCACCTGCGTCGATTGTCATCGATGTGATCGGCTCTTGATCTCCAAATTCGTAAAAAAATTAAAATAGGCCTTAAGTTTTGTCCAAAGCCGTCGATGTCCTAGCGATATGAGCTTTGTAAAGCAAAATACCGGTTTTGAACCTTCAGAGCGTTTGTCCTTCGGGGCCAACGGCGAGGGGCAAAACGATCTAGAAAGGCCAGGTCATGGAAATCCTACCTATAGGCCAGCAGTCAGTGCTGGTCGAAAGCGGGCAGAAAGTGAGTGCTCCCCAAGTGCGCTCACCGGAAACCGTTTCGAAAGGAGTTGGCGAGAAATCTGATCGCTCTTCGATCTCAAGCGAGGCACAGAACCTGAACCAGTCAGGTGAGACAGTAAAGCAGGCCGCGGCTGAGAAGGTGGCTGAGAGAGACGCCCAAGAGATTGAAAAAGCATCGGTGACTTACGCCAACGAGCAAGTTCAGGCTGAAACAATTTCTCCAATGCTTGGAGAAATGACGCTTGAGCAAGCCAATGAACTCAAACGCATGCAGAGTCAGGCCGATAAGGTTGTGTCTCACGAGGGTGCTCACGCAATGGTTGGCGGCACACTCATGCTTGGCGGTCCCGTGTACCAATACGAATTGGGGCCCGATGGTGAGGTTTATGAAACAGCAGGACAAAGTCGAATTGACATGAGTCCGATCGCTGGTAACCCTCAGGGAACCATTTTCAAAATGCAACATGTCAAAAGAGCGGCCATGGCGCCCCTCAACCCGTCAGGTGCAGACCGAGTGGTTGCGTCTCAGGCAGACCAAATTGAGAACCAAGCCCGTAAGCACCTACAAAATGTTGCTGAAAAAGTTGTAGAGCAAAACCTCATCGGTGTTGGCGGCGAGTCAGCTTCGGCGGTGCAAGACCAGGCCAACGCTGAGTGGCGGGCGAAACGTGTAGAGGCTCGTAAACGTTATGATTACATGGGAGACGGTGTTCCGTCCGAGGCGCAGCGTGAGGGTGCTATGAAGGGCTATGCCCGAGTGAACCCAGTGGGACGTCCGGCGGAGCTAACTGAGCAAGGTCTTAAAAAGGTAAAGGCCTAGAGAAGAAGCCCAGCAACACAGGCCGTAAGCCATGATGCCATGGCGCCGCCAGCCATGGCTTTGAGACCGATCATGGCAAGCTCTGAGCGCCGCTCTGGTGCGATGCTGCTGATGCCACCGATTTGAATCCCGATGGAAGAAAAGTTGGCGAAGCCGCAAAGCGCGTAGGTTGCAATGGTGGTGGAACGCGGGCTCATGGTTGCACTGGCGGCTCCCAAATCTACAAAAGCTACGAATTCATTGATTGCGATTTTAGTTCCTAAAAGTTGTCCAAAAGTCATTAAGTCAGGGATGTCTACGCCCATGCACCACGACAAGGGATAAAAGAGCAATCCAAAGACGTAGCTTAAAGATAATGCTTCGAATCCCAGTAAGCTTCCTACTCCTCCGAGCATCCAATCAAGCATGGCGACCAGAGAGATAAAGGCGAGGAGCATAGCACCGACGTTGAGAGCCAGTTTAAGACCGTCAGAAGCACCGGTAGTCGCGGCATCCAGAATATTTTTCGTTTCAGCTTGGGGCGTTTCGAGGTTACCTGCCTGCGTTTTTGAGAGTTCAGTTTCAGGATAGAGAATTTTTGCAACGACGAGCGCTGCAGGGGCACTCATCACACTTGCGGCCAATAGGTGTCCTGGGTCAATTCCAAAGCGAGCATAGGCGGCCAACACGCCTCCTGCCACCGTAGCAAAGCCTCCAACCATGACTGCCATCAGCTCACTGACCGTCATGCCACCAACGTAAGGTTTGATAAGGAGCGGGGCTTCGGTTTGTCCTACAAAGATATTCCCTGCAGCCGATAAGCTTTCTGATCCACTTGTTCCCATGGTTTTACTCATCAACCAAGCGATGGATTGGACAATCTTTTGAATGAGCCCGAGGTGGTAGAGCACCGCCATGAGTGTTCCGAAAAAAATCACCGTGGGGAGAATATGAAATGCGAAGATGACACCAAAGCTTTGGAGGTCTCCGGTGGAACCATCAACATATTGAACGGGACCGGCTCCCCCTGATGCAGCAATACCATTGTAGAGATTACCAAAGAGAAAACTCGAGCCGGCATCGGTGAACGAGAGAATTTTCTCAATCCCCGTTCGGGCGGCATCAAATGCAAGTCTTCCTGGAGGACTCCACAGAATAATGAAAGCGAATAAAAACTGAAGTCCAATTCCCCAAAATACGATGCGGTAGCGGATGGCTTTTCTATTGGACGAGAGTAAATAGGCGATCCCTAAGAATACGAGAATTCCTAAAAAGCTACGGTATCGTCCATAGCCATCGTCTACCTGCGCCTCCTTTTTCAGAGGTGCGATTTCCTGGTTTAGTGCTGGAATATCCGAGTGGTTCGGAGAGATGACTTTTAACTCATTCAATGTTGCGAGAGCTTGAGCGTTGTTGCCGTGAGCTTGATACGACCGCACGAGGCCTACCAGGGCGCCCGCTAAGTGTCCGGGTTGTTGAGCGTCGATCAGAACTCTACGAAGCAGCTGATGGATGCTGAGGTCGCCGGAGGTGCTTTGCTTGAGGAGTCCTCTTAGGATTGCGGATGCTCGGGCATGGTCTCCGAGTTTGTGAAGAATTTTGGCACTGGCCAGAGCTTCGCCCCGAGACTGGTCCTTGAGAATTTCTACCTCAGAAAAGGGATCTGCCGGTTGGACGACTGGTTCAGGTAGAATTTGCTCGCTCTCTCTTGGAGGAACGGGAGTCCCATTTTGCGCGTTGGCCGGGGTAAGACCTAATCCAATCGCAAAGATGCAAATGGAGCGAAGCAGTATTGTTTTCGTGAAATTACTCATGTGCCCCCTTAACATTTTCATTAGAGGCAAGAAATACGAATTTGGTTTCGACCAAAGATGCTCAAAATCCAATATTATGGGGCCGGGGGTTGGCTTTTTATCCCGTGAGAGCATATCTGTCTGGGATGTCTGAAGATTTAGAGTATTTTGAAAAAATTGAAGAAGCCGCCAATTTTATCCGTTCGAAGGTAAATATCACGGGTTCATTGGGAATGGTTCTGGGGTCAGGTTTAGGCGGTTTTGCCGAGGGCCTCGATAACGTAACCTCGATTGCTTACGGCGATATTCCTTCCTTTCCAGTAAGCAGTGTGAGCGGCCACGCCGGAAAGCTTGTGGTTGGTAGCATCGGCGGCGAGGAAGTCGTGGTGATGCAGGGCCGTGTGCATTATTACGAAGGTTACTCGATGAAAGAAGTGACCTTCCCGGTTCGAGTTTTAGCGCACCTTGGGATCAAGACACTCTTGTTGACCAATGCAGCAGGAACAGTGAACGAAGGTTTTAAGCCGGGCGACGTGATGGTCATCTCTGATCACCTAAACCTTACTGGCGATAACCCTTTGATGGGACCGAACGACGATAGGCTTGGTGTGCGCTTTCCAGATATGTCTGAAATCTACGACCGTGAAATCGGTAAAACGATGCAGAAAGTTGCTGGAGACACTGGCTTTGAACTTTGCGAAGGCATCTACGCGGGCTTGTCTGGACCGAGTTATGAAACTCCTGCCGAGATCCGCATGCTACGTGTTTTAGGAGCCGATGCGGTTGGGATGTCCACGGTTGCAGAAGCAATTGTTGCAAAGCATGGCGGCTTGCGTGTGTTTGGTCTGAGTGTGATCACCAACTATGCAGCAGGTATGTCATCCACGCCGCTGGACCACCAGGAAGTAAAAGATACTGGAGAGATGGTTAAAGAGCGTTTAACTTCGTTCTTAAAGTCGTTGATTGCTGAACTTGCCTAATTTTTAGATTGAGAAATCAACTTCTTGCTGCTCTTGGAGCCAGCTGCTCCATCTTGCAGCCACCTTCTTTTTATCGCCTGTTCCCATTTGGGGCTGGTAACCCATGCTGAGACCACTGCTTAATTCAAGCTCGGTATTGCAAACATTTTGTATTGCCGGATTTTTATGAAGAAGTCCTTGGCAGAGCCATTGGCCTCTATCGCCTTGCTGATTGTCGGCCCACCAGCTTTGCCACGCTTCAGTGTCTATCCCGAATTCTTGTCCGCAAATTACAGCCAGAGCACTGACTGCGGTTGAAACAAGTTCTCGACCCATCCCACTATTTAGGAATGAGATTAAAACAGGAACGGCTCGTCTTTCTCGAAGCTGGCCAAAAATCTGAACCACAGAAACGCGTGTTTCCAGAACCGGTACTTTGAGTTGCCGCATGAGACCCTGGAGTACCTGCGTGTACTGAGCTGATGCTTTATGTCGCCGCATGGTTTCGGCGGCCATGATACGAATAGCGGGCTGTGTGTCGTAGAGTCTCCGAGCGATGACATCAAGGTGTCCGGCGCTGGCATGGTGATGCATGAGGTAAAGAGCGAAGAATCGCGCGCGTGGGTTTGAACTCTGTAAGTGCGAGATAACAACATCGATGCCATCTAAGCCGCGTTTATCGAGATATGCTAAGAGCCCGTTGCAGTCTTTAAGTGGCGGCGCGGCAAAGCCAGCGGTGAATGGGTCGAAGCCAATGGGTCCAGGGAAGCGATTGCGGATAATGATATCAGCTTGGTCCCCAAGTTCGAGCAGGGCGGCCATGGCAGCATCACGTTCGTCTAGCTCTTCAGATTCAAGCATCGTAACGAGTGCTTCACGTTTGGCTTGTTCGGCGTCCGGGTCAACTTCAGGGGCTGGGGTTGAAGGTTCCATATCTTCAACACTTTGTTGCAGTAACTCTTCAACAATGGGCGGAGCCATCACCAATGTGGGTTCTTGAATCGTTGACGATTCGCTGGTTGATTCCTCGTTTTCCCATCCGGTAGGTGGGTGTTCTTGCGAACTCTCAATCACAAAGGAACCGGTTGGTGAGGGTGTCTCAGGATCAAGGGTAACCTGCTCGGCGTCGTGGTGCGGCGGGTTTGAGCTCGGGGTGGGAGAGTTTAGCTCGTTTTCTAACTCAGCTTGAACGCTTTCCACCTCTTGGGTTGCAGTAACGACACTGGACCAGCTTTCAAGCTCTGGGCTGGTTTGTATCTCAGCATCTGGCTGGGCTTGAGCTTGTTCTTCTTCCGGTTCAGGAAGGGTCTCTTGAGCTTGTTCTTCTTCCGGCTCAGGAAGCGTCTCTGGAGTTTGTTCTTCTTCCGGTTCAGGAAGCGTCTCTGGAGTTTGTTCTTCTTCCGGTTCAGGAAGCGTCTCTGGAGTTTGTTCTTCTTCCGGTTCAGGAAGCGTCTCTGGAGTTTGTTCTTC
>JABJBS010000006.1 GCA_018668695.1 Deltaproteobacteria bacterium | reverse complement strand
GGGTGCCTCTGATTACCTCACCAAGCCCTTTCATGAAGAGGAGTTGGTGGCGCGGGTTCGCATTCATATAAAGATTAAGCTTCTTCAGGATGAACTGCGTGAAAAAAATGGGCGGCTTGAAGAGCTCACCAGAATTGACCCGCTGACCCAAATACCAAACCGGCGTTATTTTATGGAATGCTTTGAGCGCGAGTTCGACCGCGCCAAGCGCTACGGGTTCCCACTTAGCTATGTCATGTGCGATTTGGATCACTTCAAGAAGCTTAACGATGTTCACGGACACCAAGCAGGTGACACCTGTTTGATTGCGGTGGCTCAGCTTCTTAAAGAGACACTTCGTGGGCACGACACATGCGGCCGCTATGGTGGTGAAGAATTCTCGATGGTCCTACCTGAGACAGATGGTGAAGGCGCTGTTGTCGTAGCCGACCGGTGCAGGCGTTCTATCGAAGAAGCTCGCTTTGAAGCCAACGGTGAAATGTTGGGTGTTACCATGAGCCTCGGTGTGGCGACCTTTTACCCGGACCGGGAAGAGGGCGTGAGCGATTTGGCCGGCTTGATTAAGCTCGCCGATGAAGCACTTTATGTGTCTAAAGACAGTGGTCGTAATCAGGTTGTTTTAGACAAAAACTCCTAAGTTTCCTTTCCTTTTACTTCTGAACCAGAAGCTTTCCTGAAATTTGCCGGAAATTCGCAGCGTTACCCAAACGGGTGTACGTTGTAAAAAGATCGTTCGTCTTTTTAGTGTGCGTGCGTGACCCATTACTTTTGAAATGGGTGCAGGCTGAAGATACGTCGGCAAATGACAAACCTGTTTACTTTCAGTTACTTGGAGGTTTAACGGGCAGTCAAAGGAGGACTTTGGAACGATGTTGGGACGTGCAAACCCACTGTCTCCGGATCTAACACTCGGTTTCGCACTGGAGCTTGCGGACGGGACCGGACTGCTTTGCGCCAAAAACCGGCCCATTGGACTACTTGAGCTCAAAATACTTGAACTAGAAGTACCTAATCTCGACTCCCCATTTGATATCACCGGCGGACCCGACGCCTTCAAGACTCGCCGACTCAATTTGCAGCACCTTGTGGTAGGCTTACCGGCTCGAGTTCTAAACGATGTTGTTCAAGTTGCCACCGACCCAGAGACTCCACGGGGGTTTCGTCAGCTTAGTGTGAGCATTGAATCAGGTCACCTAAGCTTTGGCGGCCAGTTTGCATGTAACGGTGTTGTAACCCCTGTGAGTTTCCAGGCGGCCCCTTTCGTTCAAGACCAAGACAGCGTGGCTCTGGTTTTTTACAACATTCAGGTTCATGGTTATTTACCGCTGCCAGCACCCGTGTTGCCCCAATATTTGGCCGAGGGGCTCCCGATTAAGCTCTTTACGAGCCAGCAGCCTGGGCTTTGGGAGTGTCGTCCATCTGAGCAGTTCCTTCGCTTTGTGATGCCTCGAACGGGTTGGAAAGTTCCCGATACACAAGATGCGGCTTTGGTCGCCGTGGAGACCGGTTCCGACCAGGTCGTATTGATTGCTGGCCGCGACGTGGAGCCTGCGACTCGCAAGATTATTGCGCGTGAGCCATCATCCGCAGCGGTCTATGAAGCTGAGCAAATCGCTCTCTGGCGTGACACCGAAACATTGATGGGCCAAGGCGATTACAACGCTGCTTACGAAAGCTATCTGGAGCAGTGGACCCGAGGTGAAGGTGGGCGTTTTGTTGAAGACCGTTTATTGCTCCTTGGCGCGGCCGGCATCGGTCACGCTCAAAATGCGATTGATTTAGCCGGTGAGATTTTAGAACGAGAGCCTGAGCATATCGGAGCGTGTCTAACTTTGGCCGCGCTCAGCGAGCACTCTCAAGAATGGGCGGATGCAGAGAAGTACCTAACACGTGCTTCAGAGCTTAGTGCCCAAGCTTCGGACAAGCATGGACAGGTTGGCAGCCAATTGGCCGCAGCGCGGGTGGCGGAAAAAGTTGATCCGGCTGATGCCCAGGCCAATTACGAAGCAACGATTAATAAAGACCGGTCCAACGTACTGGCTCACCAGGGTCTTTTCAGGCTCCACGTTCGACAAGAGCAATGGTCACAAGCGCGACAGGTCGGTATGCGGCTCACTCGGCTCGAACTTGAGCCTACTCAGCGCGCAGATATTCTCTGTGAACTGGGTGCTATTTGCCGAGATGGATTACAAGACTACAAGCAGGCCCGGCTGAGCTATGAGCGGGCACTTCGCACCTTAGCCGATTATCAACCTGCACTCCTGGGTCTTGCGGAGACCTTCGCCGCTCGCGGTGAACCAGCGCGTGCTGCAGTTTATTTGGGACGCCTGGCCGAAGAGGCCACACGCGAAAATCGTAAAGAAGACGTCGCAAAACTTTATTTGCGTATTGGTCGCCTCTGGGAAGAGCAGCTCAACGATAGCCGCACAGCCAGTGAGTACTACCGCCGCATTTTAAAGGTATTGCCTGAGCACCGGCCCGTTCGTTTTCGACTTGCTGAGTTGGCACAGGCTCAAGGAGATCTTGAGCAGGCTCGTTTGTACTTCGAAGATATTCTAACTCTAACCGAAGTGATCGGCGATGAGTCTGAGCGCGTGGATGCCATTCGCGCAAACACAGAACTTGCCAAGATTGCACAAGAACTGGACGGGCGTGAGCAGGAAGCTATCGATTGCTATGAGCGCATCCTCACTTTATCACCGGGCCATCAGCAAACTTTAGAAGCCATTGGTCCCTTGTTATGGCGCGCCAACCGCTGGAAACGCCTCGTCGAAGTCCAAAAGTCGCTGCTGGAAGCAAGTGACGATGACTCCGTTCGTCAGCGTTTGCATTTTGATTGTGCGAAGATTCTCCATGACCGGCTCAACGAAGTGCGGTCTGCGCGGCGTCACCTTGAAGCGATTTTGGATGATGCGCCTACGCACGCGGATGCTTTGGATTTACTCTCTTCCATTTTGCAAATGCAGCAAGACACACAAGCGCTTCAGCAGCGATTGAGTCAAGCCGCTGACGCCGAAGAGGAAACCTCCCGCCAAGCGGAACTCTACGCACAGCTCTATGACTTGCTCGTGGACTTGGGCGGGGAGCCGTCGCAAAAAATTGAGACACTCTCTTCTTTATTAGACGCAGACCCGTCCAATATCGAATACGCCGACGCACTCTTGGATTTAAGCCAAGAACCTCAGCCAGCCCCCGTGATGTTGGATGCGCTCAATCGCCGAATGATGGCTGGTGGTGAGCCTGCTGAGCTAGCGGCTTGGCATTTTGAAGCTGCCCGCATTTCCAAAGACTTCGGTGATCGTTCCGTTGCTCTGGTGCATCTCAAAGATGCAACCCAGCTAGACCCCACGCGCAGCGATGCCTGGAGTTTGCTTGCGGTACTTCAAGAAAACAATGGGGATTACCGCGAAGCTATCTTAACGCTTTCCAAGGCGCTGGAACACTTTGGTGCCGAGCACGAAGATACGCAGCATATCCATGCAGAACTTGCGCGTTTGAGTCGCCATGTAGGTGATGATGAATCGGAGACGCTCCATTTGGGTCACATTGTCGACTTTGGAGAGTACACCGATTCGGATTGTCTTCGTCTCACAGAGTTGCTTGCTAAGCTGGGTCGTCATGCTGAGCTTGGGAACCGGTTGGAAAGCTGGGCCCTTCGAGGCCAGCTCCTAGATGCCGAGTCTCTTTACATGCGTGCCGCAAGAATCTGGGAAACCACCGGTGAAGTGCAGCGCTCGGTTGAGATTTATGAGCGCCTGGTTCGACAGCGCGGCTACAGTGCCTACCCTGCAGCAATGGCACTTGAAGTATTGGCCAATCAAGCAAGTGATCTGGAAGAGCTTGAGAAATCTCTCTTGATGCAGCTTGAGGTGGCGCCGCCTGCAGACATCCCGCAAATTTACGAACGACTGGCTCGGCTGCGCATTACTCACCACTCTCGTGAGGTTGCGATTCAAACTTGCGAAGAGCTTTTGGAGCACAACCCATTCAGTGCTTTGGCCTATGATTACCTAGGCAGCGACGCTGACCGCTCTCAAGATTATCTTAAAGCCCTAGATTATGGGTTGAAGTATCTTACGAATCACCGCCAGCCCCGAAGCATCGCTCCTGACCTACTAACTGAGCGCTACGAACGAATCATCAGCTTGGCTTCCGAGCTTCGCCCACCGGCGCTCGAAGAACTGACCGCCGCGTATGCCCGAGATTTCCCTGGGCAAAGTATGCCGATGGTTGCATCCTTGGGTCAGTCCCTAAGAGATGCTGGCGAGTTTCAGGAACTTGTTGATTTAAGACTCCTACAAGATGAAGTAGGTGCCTATTTCGCAACGACTCCGTTAAGTTTTGAGCTGGCTCAACTTTACGCTCAAGACCTTGGCGACGGTAAAGAAGCACTGGCGTGGTACAAGCGCTGTAATGAGCAATTGCACGACACTGAGTTTGGCCGCCAGTCGCGTGACGCGATTGTTGGAATCTTACGTGACGACAAGCAATATGAGCTTTTGGCTGAGGCTTGTTGGGACTTTGCCCGTCATGGTGAAGACGTTGAGGAAACTCTGCGTTGGGGTATTCAAAGTGCGACTATTTTCTACGAGAAGCTGGCCCGTCATGAAAAGGCGAGTGAGGTCATATGGCACCTCCTGGAAATGGGAGACGCCGGTGAGCACGAAGGTGAATTGCTTGCACTGCTGAGAAAGCTCTCCGAGAATCGCGGTCTTGTTACTCTTTTAAGGACGAGTTTAGACAAGAGCTGGGATGTAGAAGATGGACGATTTAAGGAACTTGTCGACTTACTTGCTCGAGACATGGCAGAGCCCCAAGAAGCCATTGTCTTGGCTGAGCGCGCCGTTGAGACGTTTACTTATTTAGATATTCCTCACCGTACATTAACGACTCTATTCTCCGAGTTTTCCGACTTCGGAGACCCCGCGCAAACGCTCCTCAATTGGGCAAATGCTCGTGATGGTGAAACGCGTTTAGAGATTTTACTCGAGCGTTTCGCTTTACTTGAAAAGCGCGGTGACCAAGAAGTTGCCACCGAAACTTTAAAGCTGGCCGCAGAATGTGCTCCCGATCCCGCACCGCTCTTTGAGAAGTTAATCTCAAGAGCCTGGGAAGTTGAAGACTACGATCAAGCACTTGCCTGGATAGAAAGGCTTTACACGGAACTCGAGAGTGACGATGAGCGTGAATCATGCTTAACCCGTATGGTAGATATCGCGCTCGACCACTGCGCGGCGCCCGGTGTAGCTGAAGATGCGTACACGAAGTCTGTTGATAAGCTGGCGATTGCCGAAAAGCTTGTCCAGTACTACTGCGATATCGAGGATTATAATAATGCTCTGAAGTGGCAGCGGTCATTGGCTGACGACTTACCTCAAGGGCAAAAGCGTTACGATGCATTTGTCAAAGTGGGAGAGATGGCCCTGGTTCACACGGGTCGTCCAAGGGTTGCCGAGCAAGCTCTTGGCGAGCTCCGTGATAATGCCGAACTGGCTGACCAGCTCATTCAGTATTATGTGGATACCGGCGATGTAACCCGTGCGATGCGCTGGCTGCAATCTGTTGTTGAGGCATTGCCAGAGGATTCAGGTACAGCTCACCGCTTGGAGCAATGGACCGTTCTGGCTCTGGACGAGCAAAGTGATGTGGGCGCGGCCGAACGTGCCATTGAACATGCTTCCAACAAGGGCCCGCTTTTTGAATTGCTTCTGAATTATCATCTCAAGGTTGCTGATTTTCCAGCAGCTCTTTTGGTGTTAGAGCGGTTGGCCTTGGCCACCCATGACGAGACTCAGCGGCAAGTGCATCTCTATCGCATGGTCGATCTTGCGATTAAGAAGGCAGATGCACCCGGCAGCGTTGAGCGAGCCATTGAGCTAAGCCACGAACCTTCGGAGTTGATTGAGAAATACATCAGTTATCTGCTGGCGCGCGGCGAATACCAATCATGTGTGAATTGGTTGTTGCGTCTGCATGCTCTTGCTCCAACACCAGAGCTTGGTGAATCCTTTGTTGAGCGAATGCTCAATATTGCTCTAGATCACGCAGAAGATGTTGAACTGGCGGACGAAGCTGTTTCTGTTTCTATCCATACGTTTGAAGCGAGTGAACGTGTTGTTCACTTTCTATTGGCCAACGGGCGTTTCGATGAAGCACTTGTTCGTTTAGAGCGATTGGCATCGGTCGCCGACTCAGGCGCAGCCCGTGATGCTTGCTTGATGCGTATGGTTGAGCTTGGCCTCGGTGAAGCCAATAATCGTATCGCGGCCGAGCGCACCTTTGACCTGGCATCTGATTCGCGCCCCATTATTCATGCCTTCTTAGAGTATGACGAGGCTGCCGCCGATTACATCGCGTGTGTCGGACATTTAAGCCGTCTTCTAGCTGTGACAACGGACGAAGATGAGCGCGAGGTTATCCTCTCCCAGCAACTCGATTTTGGTTTGGTTCATCTTGCTGAGCCAGCCATCGCAGAAAAGGCAATCCAGCTTTCAAACCGCAAGGCACCGTTGGTCGCTGAGCTTGTAGACTTTCTCTTAGCCAAGGGCCGTTACGGCGAAGGACTTGCTTGGCTTGAGAAACTCGCAGGAATTCTTGAGCCGGGTGCGGAACGGGAATCTGTTCTTCGCCGTTTGGTAGATTTGGCGCTGCACGGAGCAGACGATGAGTCGGCAGCGGAACGTGCGATCGCACTGAGCACAGAGCCGAGCGACCTTGTTGAAGCACTCATCGAGAGGCTCTTGGACCAAGAGCGATTCTTGGGCGCTATTAAGTGGCTTGAGTTCTTAGCTCAGGAATCTCAGGAAGAAGAGATTCGCGAATCGTACTTGGCGCGTATGCTTGAGGCATCTCTTGGACTTGCTGGCGATCTGGCAAGTGCCGAACGCGTTATCGCATTTTCGAATTCGCCAACACCGCTGGTCGAAGAACTCATTCTTTACTTGGAAGAGACCGACAACCCGAGCGCCCAAGTCACTTGGCTAGAATATCTTGGACAAGGTGCAGAACTCGACGGAGCTAAGCAAAATTATGCCGACCGTTTGTTTAAGTTGTGCCTTGAGCTTGAGGATACCAAGGGTGCCGAGCGAGCTATCGCCCTGGCTCCAAATTCACGGCCGCTTATTGAGGCGCTGGTTGACTGGCACTCTAAGCGTGGAGAGATATCCCAGGCTGCCCGCTGGCAAGAAGCCCTCGTTCAGCAAGATACAGATCAAGAGCGACGCGGCTTTGACACCCACCGGTTGCTAGATCTCTTACTCGACGGACTTGCTGACGCTGTTGCGGCTGAGCGCATTATTGAGCTGAGCCCTGAGCCCGCAGCCTTTATCGAACGCCTCGTGTTTTTTCATCAATCTCGCGGCGAATACGCGGCCGCTCTACGGTGGCTCGAGCGTTTGGTTGAAAGCGTAAACGATGAAGTTAGCAAAACCGCTTACCGTCACCGCTATATCGACTTGGCTCTTGGAGAAGCAGCCCGTCCGCAAGATGCTGAGCGTTGCGTATTGGCATCCAATCTTGATCCGAGCCTGACTGAAAAGCTGGTCGCTTGGTATTTAGAGCGCGGTGAATTTGGTTCAGCCCTGAGATGGACTGAACAACTGGCATTGGCAGCACGTGAAGCGTCAAACAACCCTTGGATTCGCCGAATGTTTGATTTGGCCATCGGTGATGCAGATGACATGCCAGCGGCCCAGCGCGCAATTGGGCAGAGCCAAAATCCGGTCGCTTTGATTGAACGACTTGTCGAACACTTGATGGATAACTTTGAGTTTGCAGAAGCACTTCGGTGGTACGAAGAGCTGGCGCAGAATGTCCCTCGAGGCCATGTTCGTGATGGCTATATTGCTCAGATGCAAGGGGTTGCTCTGGACCGTCTGGACGATGTCCATGCGGCGGAACGTGCGATCGAACTTGCAGATGAAAAGCTGCCGCTCGTAGGCACACAGATCGATTATCTACGGGCCAAAGAGCAGCGCGACAGTGCTCTGGAGTGGATGTTAGAACAGGCTAAACTCACTGAAGATAAAGCACCTCGCCGACCGCTTTTAGCTGACGTTGTAGAGTATGCATTGGCCGAGCCGGTTCGTTTTGCGTGTGTCGAGCGAGCGATTGACTTGACGGATCGCCCGGCACCCTTGGTGCAATCTTACATCGATGCCCTTGCAGCTGCGCAAGATAATGAAGCCGTTTTGGATTGGTTGCTTCGTCTTGCTGATTTATCAAGCTTGCAGGAAGAGCGCGAGGTCTGCTTTGGCCGCGCTATGCGTGTATCACTTTACGACTTGGAACGACCAGAGCTTGCTCAGGATTTGATTGCGCGAAGCCAAGAGCCAACCCCGCTCATTGAAGAACTCGTGAATTGGTACATGGAACGGGGAGACTATCAGCAGGCGGTCTCATGGACCTGGAAGCTTATCGATGCCGCGGTAGATACTTCTGAGCGTGATGCTCTTAGGCGCCGCGTCGCTGAGTTGTCGCTTGGTTTAGCGGATGATTCTCAGCAAGCTATTAAAGCCCTGTCGCAGATTGAAGCACCCGAAAAATCAGAGCTTGGAGAATTGGCTGAACTCTATTTAGAGGCCGGCGATTACGAACATCTCTACGATATTTTACCTGGGCTCAATGGAGTTGATCCTGAGCTCCTTTTGAAAGCTGCTCGTCACCACCTGATTCAAGGTGAACTCGACCGCGCCCGGTTTTATATGCAAGGAGCATTGGACCGAGGTGCGGACGATACGCCAATCTGGGCTATGGCACGGGGGCCGTTTCGCGATGCCGACCGAGGCCTAAGTCTTGGTCAATGGATGCTTGAGTATGCAGGTAGCGTATCTCCAGACGCGCCTCACCGTTTAAGACTCGATGCCTTCCGGCAAATGCTTGATAGCGGCGTTGGCGGTGACACCTTTGGAGATTCCATCTGGGTTGCCGAGCAATTCAATGTAGCAGACCTAAGTGACTTGGGTGATGCGCGTCTTGTGTATGAGGCGGCGACAAGCATTGATAATAAACCTTGGGTTTATCAGGCAGCGAGAGCGCTTGAGGAATTACTGGACCCAAGCGATGCGCTCTACATGGATGTCTTGCAGACGCGGATTGAAGAAGAAGAAGCGCAATACGATTACCCAGCAGTTTCTAAGCTTGCTCGCAAAATGCTTGCCCTGGGAGATGACAGTGCACAGTCGCTCTTAGAGAAGTCTTTGTCAGAAGGCGGAGAGTCTGCGGAGCTTCTTACTATTCTTCACACACGCCTGGCGAAAAACGATGGTGAACCGAAAGTTCTGCTTACCCGAATCGCACGTATTTACGAAAAGTCCGAACGCTGGCGCGATGTTTGCGACACCCTGGATGAATTCTCGGTGGAAGACCGTGACGAACACTGGGCCAACTTAGCTTGGCCTGCAGGTGAGCAAACCCGCCGAGCTGACCTTCAAGCAGCGGCCGCAGCATTAAAGAGCGAGCTGGTGCGTGCACCTTCAGAGCAAGCTCATTGGTGCCGCGCGGAGGCAAGTGTTCGCTGGTGGCAGCTTGATGAACGTGAGGTTGCCGAAGATCTCTTGAGACAAGCACAGCTTATTGCGCCGAGGGTTGTTGAAGATTGGTTGGACGCCAGCCGGATGAGCGAAGCCAAAGAAGCGGTTTGTCGGCTCTCGGAAGGCCTCGTCTCCTTTCCCGATGAAAGTGGCTTTGACCTCCTTATCGCACTGGCCGAAATCTATTGGTCGGCGCAGCGAGGCGAAGAGGCCATAGAGGTTCTGGCAGATGCGGCACGACGAGTTTCAGTTGATGGTCAGCGATTGTTGTCTGTGGCTAAGCTTGCTCAAAATTACTCCTCAGCCGACCTAGAAATCCAAGCATTGGAACAAGCTTATCGTACCGATCCTCGGTATTTCGATGACCTTGATATTGCGTTAACCCGTACAAAGCGCTTTGAGAAATTGGTAAACTTGTTGGTCACTCGGGCTCAGGTTCTCGACCTCCAAGGCAACAAAGAAGATGCTCGCAAGATGCTTGAGCGCGCTGCGGAACTTGCTCGACAGCAACTCGATGATGGCCACTTGGCGCTTGAACTCTTGGAAAAAGCGGCAGAGCATAGCGAAGAGGTCAGCCAGCTAGAGAATGCGTTTGAGCTTGCCTTTGAACGTGAAGATTGGGTTGCTCAAGAAAGAATCATCAACAAGATTCTTGATAGCGAAAGTGATCCTCAGAAGTCGGTTTCTTATCTGCGCCACTTGATTCGGATTCAAGAGAGCCAAGGACTTTTTGAAGAAACGGCTGAAACACTTTCGAAATTGGCCGACCTTGGTGAAGCCAGTGATGAAGAGCTGCTTCGACTAGCCAGTTTGATTTCTGAGATTGATCCGCTTCGCTCTGCCAAAATGCTTGAAGCATTGGCTGAAACTCGAACAGGTGTCGATGCGGGACGTCTCTATTTTGAGGCGTGTTACGGTTATTGTGCAGCCGATGAAAAGCTTGATGCCGCGCGAGTGATTGAACTTGCCATTGATGCTGGTTTCCGCAAGCGCGAGGTTTTCGAGCAAGGCTTGACGCTATTAGACGGCGCGCCTCGGGCCGATGCGTTGGCTGCCTATTTAGAAATGGGTGGTAGCCCTAGTTGGGATCTGCACCAAAACCAAGCCCACCGGCTTGAGCTTGCGAATTTACGATTAGACTACGACCGCGGACGCGAGGCTTTGGCGGCAGCGGAAGCGGGGCTTAACTTCGGCGAGTCGAGAGACCTCGTTCAGGCACGTGAACGCGCACTTATTCAGATTGGAGATCGTTCGGTACTGGCCAAGTGGTATCTCGATGAGGCGAAGAAGAAAGACAGTGTTTGGGATCCTGTAGATATGGTTGAGCGGCTTAAGGTCGCAAGCAAGTATTACCGTGAGATCGAAGATCTAGACACTGAGAATCTAGCTCTCAACCATCTATACGATCGCGGCGATCGCGATGCAGAGTATGTTGACCGGTCGCTCATCATTGCCCGGCTGAAGAAAGATTATGAAACATATACGCAGCGGATTCCTCAACGACTGTCGGTCGTTCGGGATGGCGCGGAAGCAGACCAACTCACAATATTCTTTGCTCAGCAACTGGCCGAAGATTTTGATGCGGCCGAAGCAGGTCTCGATTTAGTACGGTCGCGCCTCAAGGTTCATCCCAATATTCTGCTCGCCGATTGTTTGGACGAGATTTACCAAATCTTGGGTAGACCAGAAGAAGCTCTGGATATTTATCGATACTTGCTTGAGCTTCAACCCACGAATAAATCGCTTTTGGTTGAGTGTTTAGATCGAAGCTTACGACTGGACCGTTTTGAAGATGCCGTTGATTTACTAATGATGCGGGCTCAGCATTTTGAAAAAGGCGAGACGGCTTATAAGACATCCGCGCGCGCGGCTGTGTTGGCCAGAGAGCACATCCCTCAGTACCCAAGAGACGTCGATTGTCTGGAGCTTTGCCTCGAGATTAAGCCTGGAAGACTCCCAGAAGCAACAACATTGGCGCGCCGGTATTGTTCTCTCGAGAGGTTCATTGAAGCGCAGGGACTGCTCACAAATGAACGTATTCCAGTGGGCGAGCAGCTGGCCGTTGCTCTAGAACTCCTGGGCATTTATGCCGAGCATGATGCTGATGAGTCTGTTCAAGCAATCCAAAGCTGGGTTGTATTGCACCATCCGGATTCTTCAGCATCTCGTCAAATTCGTTTGGAATTGGCTCGGGCCGCCGGTGACCCAACCCGACTGGTTCAGGAGATCGAGACAGCTCTCTTAAGCGCGGGGGAATACGACAAAGAAGATGTTCTCGAGTTGCACCGCGAAGCTGCTCGTATTTGGGCTTCGGAGTACAACCCAGAAAAAGCTCTGGCTATGCTTCTCCCTTTGCTGAACGAAGAAGATGTGTTGGTCAGCGACCTCTATGATGCCGGGGCTTTGGCTTCGTATGCAGGCCGCGAAGAAGACCGCAAGCTTATCGTTGAAGAAGTCGCCAAGCGCATCGATGACTTCACCGCTTTGGCACTGCGTTACGAAGGTCAAGCACGGTCTTTTGGTCACGCGATGTTGGGTGAAGCGTTTGCGGGTCAGGGTCGTAACTCTGAGTCTCTTGATTCTCACCGCGAAGCTTTGCGCGCCGCCACAGACCATTTGCCGGTCGTGTCCGTTGAAGCTTTGAACGCATCATTTCTAGAAGAAGAAAACCATCGAGGCCTGATTGCTCTTAAAGAACTGCAATATGATTTTGTAGAAGACGGTGCCGAAAAAGTTCAACTTGGTCTCGACGTTGCCAAGCTGTACCGCGACGAGCTGGGCGAGCTGGACCGCGCTGAAAAAACTTTCGAGAATTGCCTTGAGTGGGATGAAAACAGTGCAGGCGCAATGGCCGGATTGGGTGATTTGTATTTTACCCAAGGGCGTTTTGAAGAGAGTGCGCGATACCTTGAATCGTATTTACGTTCGGGAGCTGAGATCTCAACTGAGGACCGCACCCGCTTTGTCGTTGCACTTCGTAATATCGGGCAATTTGATAGAGCTTTAGACGCCTCTGTTGAAATTCTCGAGCATGACTCAACCAATCGTGATGCCCGTGAGGTTCGCGTTGAGATCTTAGAAGCACGCGGTGACACCCCGCTTCTCGAGCAAGAGCTGAAGGCATATGAATTACTATTAGACGATGGCGCTGACAACCGCCTGAAATTTAGAGTGCAAAGCAGACTCGGCCAATTGGCCCTGGAGAACGATGACCTCGCCGGATCGCGTGAATGGTTTGAAAAAGCCAGTGCGCTCAATGACAAAGATTCAGAGATCGTTGGCGCATTACGAGGAATTGCTGAACGTGAAGAGCGCTGGGAAGACGCGGCGGCATTGGGCGAGAAGGAGCTGGAGCGAGCCGATTCAGGTGCCCAGCGAACCGAGCATCTTGAGCATCTGCAGTTCATTTATCGAGACAAGCTTGAAGATGCGGAAGCGTCGGATTCCGCACTGCGAAAAGCTGCAGATTTATCACCCAACGATGTAGGCCTTCAGAACCGTCTTCTTGAATACTACCGAGACGATGAAGATTGGGAAAACTATCTTGCGACGGCCGTAAACCTGATGAATGCAGCCGACCCAGATGAGCTTGGAACTGCCTTTTTCACACAGGTAGCTCAGGTATATCAGGACCAGCGCGGCGATTTGGAAAGTGCGCGCCTCTTTTATACCAAGGCGATGGAATACGACCCAACGAACCTTGAAGTGAAGGATAAAGGCCGTGAGTTGGCCCGCGATACCGGTGACTTTAGGGCATTTGCTGAGATTGAATCCGACCTGATTCCGGCCGTAGAAAATCTAGAAGAACGAATTTGCCGGGCCTATGAACTTGCGTACACCCTCCGTGAAAAAGTGGGTGATGGGGCAGCGTCCAAGCAGTGGCTTGAGCGAGCACACGATATGGTTCGCGATGACCGGGAACTTGCTCGCGACATCGCTGAGAAATACACGCTAGAGAAGAACACGTACCCGATAGCCCGTGATGTCTATCGGGGCATTCTTAAGACGATGGCCCGTGATCCTGAAGTCACTCGAATTTTGGCTCGTTTATCCGGCCAAATCGGTGATGTGGATAGAGCCTATGGTTATTACTCAACGCTTTCGGCGATTGTACCAAGCGATGATGAAGCACGGGGCTACATTGTTCCCTGTCGCCGGGCGAGGCCTAAGGTTGCAGCCCGTTCGCTTAAAGACATCGAGCGCATGCAGATAGCACCGCCTCCAGCAGGCTCAACTTTGGTTGCAGCTTTGATGAATCCATTGGCCCGTCAAGCCGAAGCGTTGCAGCGAGGGGAAATGCAGCTCCGAGGTGTGACCGACCGTGACCGAATGGAGCCAACGGACAAGCGAGCGCTAATTCTCACCCAGACTTTGGAAACCGTGGGGCTTTCTCACCGCGGTATCTATCTCTGGAGAGGTGGCGGCTTCGAGTGCGAAATGGCCCTTGATGCCGGACCGGCGATTTTGTTGGGTTCTACTCTTGCAGCGGATGCCGCCGATGGCGAGCGAATTTTCTTGGTGGCCAGAGCAGCAGAGTTGTACCGGAAGGGTCACACGCTTTGTAGCCGTCTCTCAGCTGAAGGTTTGCAAAGTATACTTGGTGCCATGGCGATGGCTGTCGACGATACTTTGGAGCCTCCGGGAATGCGCGATGAAACTCGCCGGGCAGCTGCTCAAATTGGAGCAGCTCTCTTGCCAGAGGAGCGTCAGCGCTTAATGACAGTCGCTCGTGACTATGTGGAGAAAGCAACTCTTGAAGATGTTGAGACTTTTCAGCTCAGCACGCTTAAAGCAGCGAACCGTGTTGCACTGACGCTAAGTGGTGATGTGGAAGAAGCGATCAATGCGTTGCTTCGAGTGTCTGGGCGAGATTCTCTATTCGATGATGGGCGCGGCGCGCTTCAGCATGGTTCTTCTGAGGGACGTGACTTGGTGGATTATGCCACTTCCGAAGAGTTCTTCGAGTTACGTGAGGCACTCGGTCTTACGCTTCCTCGCCGGGGCTAATTCTTTTTTGATTTCAATGCAGAGTTTGATCGGGTGGTTTAACGACGTAAAGGTTACGGCGTTTCGGTGATGTACGTACGTCCCACTCGGCCTTGATACGCGTTGGGCGCCAGTTACCTGTCGTTAAGAGATACCCCATCACAATACCGCCGAGTGTGGTGCTGAGTCCGGCTGCACCGGTCATGAGCCCTGTGACGATATCGAAACCAAGAATGCAAAAGACAAGTGTCTTTGTACGTATGGGAAGCACGAAGCCAGCGAGTATTTTTGAGTTGGGCTCCATGATGGCCATATGAATTAAAATGGCGTCAATGATGGGCCCGGCACCTTCGGCTGTCCCGTAATCTTTAAAGGGAAGAAAAAAGTCGACCAAGTAACTCAGTGGGATGGCAAGCCCGGCAGCTCCGATACCGCTTAAGGCAATGAATTTAAAAAAGTTATTTTCACCCCATCTTTTTTCGTAGAGCTTACCAAAGAGCCAAAATACGAAAACACCAATCACAAGGCCGAAAGGTTGATGGTAGGCGAATGGGTAGGTGATGAGGCGCCACAGTTCGAGATTAAGAACAGCATCGACGTTGAACACTAAATTATCGATCCCCAAACCCAGGCGCATTTGAGTCTGCGACCCGATCAACGAAATGACCACGGTGGCGATGCAAAACCATTTGGTGATTCGCCCGGTTGGCGGGAGCCCATCGAAGAAATTTTGTACGGGTTGTCTGGACATAATCTTTCTCAAAAATAGGAGCCGTTATGGCTCTGTCAATGTGCTGGCGCTCCGGGAGCGGGTTGAACCGGCCGAGGTGGTCCGTCCGATCCACACCAGCACGCGCTCATGGCGAACATCAATATTGCAGTATAGATACACAGGCGCATGATGAATTCATAATCCGTTTGTTTAGCGTGGCTCAAGCCCTTCGCTCGATTAGATGCATCTAAGTTATTGACAGAATGTGATTTTAAAGTCATTTAGGGTCCCGTGCCGCTGCGGGCGTGGCGGAATTGGTAGACGCGCCGGATTTAGGTTCCGGTGGAGCAATCTGTGGGGGTTCGACTCCCTCCGCCCGCACCACAAACTCTCTCCATCGAACTCAAACCCATTAAGATCACTACAAACAGCTGAAATTCAAAGAGTTTTCTGCTATTTTGTAGAACTTTGACGTAGACACGCCGGGTTGCGTTTTGTAAGGGTGCCGCGCGGCGACAGGCTGCAGGCTTATTTTTGAGACGAGGTTCACGATGAAACAAGAGCAAACCATTCATATGCTCTCGCTTGGGTGCCCCAAAAACCGTGTAGATAGCGAAGTTATGCTCGGTCATATGCTCGAAGAGGGCTATCGGCCCGTGGATTCTCCTGAAGATGCCGATGTTGTGGTCGTAAATACCTGTGGTTTTATCGATGCAGCTAAAGAGGAATCCGTAGACGCCATCATCGAGATGGAAGGCCTTAAAAAAGAGGGTAACGTCAAAAAGCTGATTGTTGCCGGTTGTTTAAGCCAGCGCTATGCGCCGGAACTGGCCAAAGAGCTTCCCGAAGTAGACCATTTTTTGGGAACCGGAAACTTCCATACGATTGCTCAGGTCTTAAAAGGCGGTGCGGTTTCAGAGATGCCGCCCAAACCTCGCGGGCTTCTCCAGATTGTTGACGATCACCCTCGGCTTAAAGGAAAGAACAAGCTTGTTCCCTTTCGCCACGATGAGCAGGTGGGCGAACGAAACATCCATATTCCCGATCCCGACTTCCAGCTTGGCTCAGCTTCACCCCGAGTCGCCTCACTTCCGGGCTATATGAGCTACGTAAAAGTGAGCGAAGGTTGTTCAAATACCTGCGCTTTTTGCATCATTCCCAAGCTACGAGGTCCTCAACGATCGCGAACGATTGCGGACATCATGCATGAAGTAGAGGGGCTACGAGCCAAAGGGACCACGGAATTTAACCTTATTGCTCAAGATCTTTGCGCCTTTGGGAACGACCGCCGTGGCGACAAGGAAAACCTAGCGAGTTTACTCCGGGCTTTTCATGAGGTTGGTGAGAAAACTCCCGGACCGATGTGGGTCCGCTCACTTTATGCTTACCCGAAAGGTCTGACCACAGAAGTGATGGATGCGATGGCAGATTCGCCTCATATTCTTCCGTATCTGGACATGCCGCTGCAGCATATCTCTGATAATATCCTTCGCAATATGAAACGTGGTAAAGGCGGCGAAAGCACCTTGGCGTTGCTGCGTAAGTTGCGCGAGCGCATCAGCGATTTGACCTTACGGACAACCTTTATCACCGGCCTGCCCGGTGAGACCGATGCAGACTTTCAAGAGCTTTGCGACGTGGTTGAAGAGATTCGTTTCGAGCGAATGGGCGTTTTTGTTTATTCCCCGGAAGAAGACACACCGGCGGCGACGATGGAAAATCAGGTAGAGCGCCACGTGGCTGAGGAGCGCAAAGATCATCTGATGCGTCTGCAGCAAGCGATTTCGCAGGAACAGCAGGCAGCGTGGATCGGTAAAAAGGTCGAAGTTTTGGTCGAAGGCGTGAGCGAGGAAACTGAGCTTTTGCTTCAGGGCCGCCATATCGGCCAAGCGCCTGATATCGATGGTGTCACGTATATCAATGATGGCATGGCCTATCCCGGTGATTTAGTGACCATCGAAGTAGAAGAAACCACAGACTATGACCTGGTGGGTGGTATCCTAGATCCCGCTTAGTCTTAGCTTCTAATTTTCCTTTCTAATTTTCAAAAGACATTGCTTGAACTCGGATCCGTTGCGCCGTAGGTAGGCGACCGGATAAGGTAAAGTTGTGCAATTCAATGGGGCTCAAAGAGAAATCGTTTTAAAGGTGGTTTATTACGGACCTCCTCTAAGCGGTAAGACAACCAATCTGCAGGCGGTTCATAATCTGCTGGGCGGTGGTGTATGCGGCCGTCTGACCACGCTGGATACGGCCGATGATAGAACGTTGTTTTTTGACCTTCTACCGGTTCTCATCAAATCTCGTTCTGGTTACCGCATTAAGCTAAAACTTTTCACGGTACCCGGGCAGGTTATTCACGCGGCCACGCGCCGACTCGTCTTACAAGGGGCCGATGGTGTCGTATTTGTAGGCGATAGCCAGCTTTCGGAAGCACGAGCCAATGGTGAATTTTGGCAGGGTATGCGTCAGCATATTTCAGACAACAACATTGACCCGGATACACTTCCAACCGTCATCCAATTCAACAAACGAGATTTACCCGGTATACGCTCCGACGAGGAACTCGAAATGATTGCGGCGAAAAGCAACGAGCCTTTATTTAAAGCTGTTGCCATTCGAGGAGAAGGCGTACTGGAAACTCTCCATGGCTTGTTGCAAATGCTCTTTATCGATCTCAATCGTAAGCACGATTTCGAACGCAAATTTCATATATCATCTCATGAATTTTTAAACGGGGTGTTTGGCGCCGCTAGGAATCAGCCATGACCAGTAGTTTAGGAATGGATAAACCGATCGAGCTCCAGCGTCTGGTAGACGTCGAAACATTTCGCGAAGTTTGCCGTAGTTTCAGTGAACTCTATGGCATCGGTATTCACGTCTTGGATGGCCGAGGTAAAAATTTAGCAGACGTACGTGTCTCTACTGGCGACCACTGCGGGTACCTTTTTAGCGTCCATTCCACAAAAGTTCAGTGCACACGTTTGGTGAACAAGATTAAAACCTGCGAGCTCACGGATACGGGTGAGACAGTAAGCATCGATTGCTTCAGTGGTCTGCGGTACAAGATTTTCCCCGTGATTCATGAAGGAAGCGTTTTAGGGCGAATTATTTTCGGACCCTATGCACCTCAGTCTTTGCATGCGCCTCCAAGTGCCTTGTCGCAACATGAGCCTGAACTGAGCCTTAAAATATTAGGTTCGCACTTAAACAAAGTCCCGCGGGCATCGGAACAGGTTGTCACGAAGGTCTTAAAGAACATCCGAAAAGTTCTCGATGTGCTTATTTACACAAGTTACAAAAACTACCTGACGAGCCAGATGCACATTGCCAGTATGGGCGCAGCATTTGAGGACCTAGAAAAATCAAACCGCAACTTAAAAGATGCCAACAGCCGCTTGCAGGAACTCGACCGCCTTAAGTCAAACTTTATCGCAACCGTTTCACACGAGCTGCGCACGCCTTTGACGAGTATTATCGGTTACGCCGAAATGCTACTTGATGGCCTCGCTGGAGATCTCAATCAAGACCAAGGCAAGTATGTTTCAACTGTTTTGGAAAAAGGCGAGAGCTTATTAGGGCTGATTGGCCAAGTTTTAGATTTATCGCG
>JABJBS010000005.1 GCA_018668695.1 Deltaproteobacteria bacterium | reverse complement strand
TCAGTGCACTTCAGGCCGAGGGAACTGACGAAGCTCAAGACCGCATTGCTAACCTTGATGAACTTATCTCGGCCATTGCCGAATATACTGAGCTGGTTGAAGAACCTTCGTTGGCGGGCTTTTTAGAAGAGGTCACCTTGGCCAGTGATATTGATGCCATGGAAGATATGCCGCCTCAGGTTTCGTTGATGACGCTTCACGCCGCCAAGGGCCTTGAGTTTCGGACCGTTTTCATGCCGGGCATGGAAGAGGGCATTTTCCCTCACAGCCGAAGCATGGACTCCAAGCCAGAACTCGAGGAGGAGCGGCGACTTTGTTACGTGGGAATAACCCGCGCCAAAAAGAACCTTCACCTCTCCAGCGCTCGGGTTCGAACAGTTTTTGGTGACACCCGCTGGTCTGAGCTAAGCCGGTTTATCGCGGAGGTACCTCCGGAGCTAATTGATATGGGGGTGAAGGCAAAGCCGGCCGTGAAAGCACCCACCCGAGGCAACCTCCTGGACCACTTTAGAGATGACGACTCGGACTATGATCCTGTTTTTACTGATGAATTCGAGGAAAGTGATGCTTTTTCTCCGGGCACCCGTGTTTCCCATGCGACCTTTGGAGTTGGGCAAGTCGTTGCCAGTGATGGCCAGGGGCAGCGGCGTAAATTGACGGTTCAATTTCCCGATGTTGGTCGTAAGGTGATTGTTGCCCGCTTTGTTCAACCAATCTGACCTTGGCCGGTTGGCAATCCGGCGAAAGTGCAGATAAGAAGCTTACTTCTTTTGACGACGCAGAGCGTAATGGACCTTAATGGAAACCCGTTGCACACATTGCGGCGCCACCACCCTGGTGGAGCTCGAAGGTGGAGACACACCGCCCAAGTCCCTGAAATGTGTGACTTGCGGGGAGGCTTTTGTCCCGTCTCGTGGTGGTTTGCTTGAAAAGCGCTGGGTTCTTCGTCGCACCAATGGTGAACAGTTAAGATTCGATTCGCTGCAGACCCTTCAGACAATGGTGCGCTCTGGTGATGTTCTACCTGATGATGAGATTTCTCATACGGGTAAGGGCTGGCGAAGGCTACGAGATATCGTTGAGCTTGCGGCGTTGTTTGAAGTCAGCCAAACAAAACTCACGCATCCGAGACCACAAATCCCACGAGACTTTGTATCCAGTGCTCCTTTGGAAGCTTCATTGGAGGCCTCGGGTAAGCTTAAGACTCCCAAAACGACAGTTAAGAATAATTTCCTCGTTTTTTTCCTCGCTTTGACCACTGGCGCGGCGATTGTTTTTACTTTCCATCACTTTAAAGAAAAACATAATCGCGAGATCCAAAAAGCCCAGCTCTTTGTTGATGATGCCCGGCGGCAACTGATGCAGGATACCGCACATCACGTTGAATCCTCGGTTGCGGCTTTTGAGCGAGCCACCCAAGTGGCACCAGACTACGCGCCAGCTCATGCCTGGCTCGCCCTGAGTTTAATGGCCAGCGCCGATGGCTTGCTCCTGGATGTTTGGCTTTCTAAAGAAGAAATTCAGTGGGACCCCGGTCAGGTGGCGCTTGATGAAGAGCGTTTAAAAGATCTTGAGAACAAAGCTTCAAGCCGTTTGGAGAAATCTTTTCTTTCCGCAACGCGGGCCTCTGGGTTAGCGGCAGATTCAGTGGAAGCTAATTTTGTGCTGGCAGATTATTTCTATCGCCAGTCTAAAGTACACGACTTTCGCCGGCATCTAACCCGAATTAAAATCATCGATCCCAATCACATCAGTCGGCATTATTTTGAGGCACTTTCAGAGTCACGCTCCTTAGATGCGCGTCTGATTTCTTGGGAAGAACTCCTCATTAATGGACCTTCGCAAAATCGGATGCGTTTGAAGATGGTTCGGTTTCTTCTTGAGAACAAAAACTATGTTCGTGCGCTTCAAGAAATTGATGTTGTACTCAATAAAGCGCCTGCCCACCGATTTGCCGCGAGGCTTCGTGGGCATATTGTAAAACTACAATCCCAAGAGAAGTTGACTCCAGCGGACGCAGCCGAGGGTGAACCAGGCCCCGTCCCAGAAGAAGAAGAAGCAAAAGCTGCGGCAGGAAAGCCTGAAGAAGACGTGAAGGTGGCTCAACGAAAGCGCGCTCAGTCTGCGCAGAAGAGTGGCCGGTTAACCCCTTTACAGGCTTTATTACAACAAGCCGAGGCAAAGCTCGACGCAGGATCTTCAAGAGAGGCTACGGCTCTTTACCGTAAAGCGCTGGTACTAAAGCCAAACAATATAGATGCTTTGGCGGGCCTCGGTTTTTGTCACCTCGCACAAGATAGTTTGCCGGCGGCATTTTCAGCTTTCGAGCAAGTTTTGAGGCGCGCCAAAGACTTTGCCGAAGCCCACCGAGGTTTAGGGAAGCTGTGGCGAGTGCGTGGTAATAAAGAAAAGTCGTTGAAGCATTTTAAACATTATTTAAAAGTCTTACCTATGGGCTCGCATGCCGCATCGGTGAGAACGGCAATTATCGAATTAGAGGCAAGGCCTGAATAGGCCATCTAGTCATTAGGGCAAAGAGATTATGACAAAGCAAAGAATCGATGCTGAAGAGGTGATGCGAATCGCAACGCTTGCGCGGCTGGAGCTGGAAGAGAACGAAGTTGAAATGCTCACGAGAGACCTGGCGTCTATTTTGAGCTATGTTGACAAGCTTGATGAACTCGACACTGAAGGTGTTGAGGCTACGACCCATGCGGTCGAACTCAGCACGACTTTGCGTGAAGATAAGTTACAACCTGGATTAGATGTTGAGCTCGGTTTACGCCAAGCTCCTGAACGATTGGGCGACGGTTTCGGCGTCCCAAAGATCATTGAGTAGTACCATGGAAATCTTAAACAATACGATGCAAGAGCTGTCACAGAAGCTTCAAAGCGGTGACGTTTCAAGTAAAGAGGCAACACAAGCGGCGCTGTCTCAAATAGAGAAAACCCAAGACATGGGTGCGTGGCTTCATGTGGCGAGCAAAGAGGCTATGGCGCAAGCTGAAGCCTCTGATGCGCGCCGAAAGAGCAACGACGCGCTTGGACCTTTAGATGGTATTCCGCTTGGACTTAAAGATATTTTTCTAACGCGAGATATTCCGACCACTTGTGGTTCTAAAATCCTTGAAGGCTTCTTGCCACCTTACAGTGCACATGTGGTTGAGAAGTTGGACGCCGCCGGTGCGGTCATGCTGGGTAAATTAAACATGGACGAATTTGCCATGGGCTCATCCAATGAGCACTCAGCTTATGGTCCGGTTCGAAACCCTTGGGGTGAAAATAAGGTTCCAGGAGGTTCCTCTGGCGGGTCGGCGGCCGCGGTTGCTAATCTCTCCGCTTTTGGAACTCTGGGTACAGATACGGGGGGCTCCATCAGGCAGCCTGCGGCGCTTACGGGAACCGTTGGGCTTAAGCCTACTTATGGCCGGGTTTCTCGTTACGGTGTCATCGCTTTTGCCAGCTCATTGGACCAAGTGGGACCGATGACCAGGACAGTGACGGACTCAGCATTGTTGTTGGGTAATATCGCTGGCTACGACCCCAGAGATGCAACCAGTAAAAATAAAGAAGTCCCTGATTACAGTGCAACGCTGGATGACGGCGTCAAGGGACTCAAAATTGGTGTCCCGAAAGAATACTTTATCGATGGCATCGACCCTGAGATCAGACAATCAGTTGACGCGGCGCTGTCCTATTATGAGAGTCAGGGGGCTGAACTCGTAGAGGTGTCATTGCCTCACACCTCACATGGTATCGCAACATATTATCTAATCGCGACGGCAGAGGCTTCGAGTAATCTGGCGCGTTACGATGGCGTTCGTTATGGGCTCCGAAAAGATCCGGGTGGTGGTTTGCTTGATATGTACAAAGCGACCCGAGCTGCCGGTTTTGGGCATGAGGTCAAGCGGCGTATTATGTTGGGCACCTATTCGCTCTCAGCAGGCTATTACGATGCTTATTACTTAAAGGCGCAGAAAGTCCGCACGCTCTTGCGGCAGGATTTCGAGAAAGCTTTTGAAAAGGTTGATGTGATCATAACGCCAACCACGCCTCAAACAGCTTTTACGATGGGTGAAAACATGGATGACCCAGTCTCCATGTATTTGGCTGATGTGTTTACGGTGAGTGCCAACCTCGCAGGTTTACCGGGTCTGAGCTTACCATGCGGATTTAGCAAAGCGGGTATGCCCATGGGCATGCAGGTGCTGGGCCGACCTTGGGAAGAGGGCACTGTTTTAAAAGTTGGCAGAGCTTACGAGAAAGGCCATGACTGGCATACGCGGAGGGCAGGACAATGAGTTATGAAATTGTAATTGGTCTAGAAGTGCATGCTCAGCTTCGCACTGAGAGTAAATTGTTTTCAACAAGCGGAACAGCATTCGGGGCGTCTGCAAATGCACAAACGGATGTTGTCTGCTTGGGCATGCCGGGTGTTTTGCCGGTTTTGAATAAAGAGGCTGTTCGCTTAGCGGTGAAGGCAGGCATAGCGCTTGAATGCGAGGTTCACCAAGCCAGCCAGTTTTCACGTAAGCACTATTTTTACCCCGACTTGGCCAAGGGCTACCAAATCACGCAGTTCGATAGGCCGTACGCGACCTGGGGCAAACTTGATATTGAGGTTGGTGGTTCTAAGAAAACTGTAGGCATCACTCGGATCCATATGGAAGAGGATGCGGGTAAAAGTGTGCATGATGATCTGGTTGCAGGTGGAAGGTCTTACATCGATTATAACCGAGCAGGCGTGCCACTGATTGAGATTGTGAGTGAGCCCGATATGCGCTCGGCTGATGAAGCCGTGGCCTACTTAAAGAAGCTGCATCAAATCCTGCGCTACATTGAAGTTTGCGACGGCAACATGGAGCAAGGAAGTTTTCGCTGTGATGCGAACGTGTCACTGCGGCCTGTGGGGCAAAAGGAATTAGGGACGCGAACAGAGCTTAAGAACATCAACTCTTTTCGATTTGTACAGCAGGCGATTGAGTATGAAGTATCTCGCCAAGCCAGCGTGCTTGATAGTGGAGGCAGGATTATCCAAGAGACTCGGCTTTGGGATACAAAAACAAACACCACGCGGTCGATGCGCTCAAAGGAAGAAGCCCACGATTATCGATATTTCCCGGAGCCAGACTTACCGGATTTGATTCTAGAGGATGGCTACATCGAAGCACTCAAAGAAGCCTTACCGGAGCTTCCGGCGGCTCGTCTGTCCCGTTATGAGTCGGAGTATGGGCTCGGAAACAAAGAAGCGAAAGTGCTCACGGAAGATATCCATGTAGCGGTCTTTTTTGAGAAAGCATTGGCTCGTCACAACAACGCCAAGCTCGTTGCAAACTGGACGATCAACGAGGTGCTGCGAGAAGCAAAAGGTGATGAGGTGAATCAGCTTGCCTTTGGGCCTCAAGCACTTGGCGAACTTGTTGAATTGATTGATAACCAGACGATTTCAGGAAAAATTGCGAAGGAAGTTTTCCAGGCGATGCTGGAAACCGGGACAGCGCCTGGAGAATACGTTGAGCAAAAAGGCTTAAAGCAGGTCACGGACACATCGGCCATCGAGGCGATTGTAGATGGAATCTTAGCGCGAAGTGAGGCTCAGGTAGCTCAGTACAAAGATGGTAACATGAAGGTCTTGGGATTTTTTGTTGGCCAAGTGATGAAGGAAAGTCGCGGGAAAGCGAATCCTAAAATCGTAAATGAAATCCTAAAAGAAAAGCTGAAGTAAGCTTTATTCCTTGAGCGATTTCACATCGAGACTTCCACAACTTGGGCAGGCAGGTTTGACCACGCTCACGCGCCCAATCCAGTCGCATCGGCTGCAGCGAATTTCACGAAATTTCCCCGTTTGCGGGGATTCAAGCAGAGGTGGGTGTCGAATATAGTGAAGCACCATCGCTCTGTAATGCTTGAGGTTTACCTCGTCTGTCATTTTTCGATTGATTTGAATCCCGACACCTTCATCCGGTGGCATGCTGGTCCAAACGACCTCACCGAGTACTTCAATGGTTAGGTTGTCTTGGTTCACGCTTTCAAAAACCAACTTAACGGTACTTCCCCGCGGTGGAACCGAGTTGGTTTCAACGAAGAGCCCAATCGGGCTTAGGTTTCGCGCTTTTGCGCCATCAATACGACGATGACCTACCGTAAGTTTAACCGGGATACTTATTTCTTCGCGTTTAGCGCGTCGGCGCTCAAGCTGAATCGTTGATTCAGACTCACCGCCCTTTAAACGATCCACGAGTTTTCCGAAGAATCCTTTTTCTTTCATCTTCTAATTCCCATCAGCTGTTGCGCTTCCTTCGAAACTGACGTCGGTTCGGGTAATGTTTATCATCATCTTGCTTACCCATCTCTTGAATTAACTTTTTTTGGTCTTTAGTCAATTCCACCGGAGTTTCTACGACAACTCTGACGTGTTGATCGCCGCGGCCTCCATCAGGCAATCTGGGAGCGCCTTGACCACGAAATGTAAATTGGCGACCACTTTGTGTGCCCGCGGGTATTTTAAGCTTAACCTTACCGTCAATTGTGGGAACGTCAATTTGTGTGCCCAGCGCCGCTTCGCACAATGTTATGGGTAATTCAACAATGATGGTATCCCCGTTGCGCTCGAACACCGGGTGGGGTCTCACCGAGATGACCACCCGTAGATCGCCGGGCGGACCGCCAGTTCCACTTGGCTCGCCTTCGCCGGGGTAGCGAAGGACCGTACCATTATCAGCCCCGGGAGGAATTTTGACGGGAAGTTGCCGAAGGCGTTCCACAGAACCGCCACCGTCACACACCTCACATGGAGTGGTGACTACCCGGCCGACGCCGCGGCAGTAAGTACAAGGTTGCCGAACGGAAAAAAGACCCTGTTGGACGCTGATACTTCCGGCGCCGGAGCAAGCACCGCAATTGGTTGCGAGCGCATCCGGGGGATAGCCTTTGCCGTCGCAGGCAGCACAGAGGTCAACTCGCTCGATATCGATGACCCGCTCTCCGCCTGAAATCGCGGTCTTAAACGGGATTCGGATGGTTTGCTTGGTGTCCTTACCGCGCCTTGGACCACTGTCCTTATTTTTCCGTTTAAAAAAGTCGCCAAAAATATCCCCAAATACATCGGATACTTTGCCGCCACGTGGCGGGGCTCCCGGACTGCTGGCTCCGGAGTTGGGCGCCGCGGCCTGGTCGGCTCCTGAGTTGCCTGGTCCGTCATGACCAAACATGTCGTATTGTTTGCGCTGCTCTTGATTGGCCAGCACTTTGTAGGCCTGAGTGGCCTCTTTAAAGCGTTCTTCTGCTTGGCGGTTGCCTGGATTCTTGTCGGGGTGAAACTTCATCGCAAGTTTGCGATAAGCGCGCTTTAGATCTTGAGGGGAAGCGTCTCGTGTGACCCCAAGTACGTCGTAGAAGTCTTGCATATTAACGAGGTGGGCCAGTCATAGAGGTATCCGTTATATGTAGCAGCGATGTATCATGCATGATCGCCACTCCTTTCCCGGACAACTAGCCGTTTTGCTCTTGGGTATAAATGGTTTCTGCGATTCGGTATGCAGAGGTCTCCAAGGCTTTAAAGTATTGCGGTATATTCGCGTGATCGCCTTTTTCCATCGCCTGCTTGAGATTTCTAAGATCGTTTTCAATGAGTTCTAAATCTGTGGGATCTAGCTGGGAACGGTACTCTGCTAGAGATTGCTCTGTTGTGTAGATGAGCGTTCTGGCGCTGTTGGTAAGTTCGGCGGCTTGTTTTCGCGCCATATCTTGCTCGCGGTGGGCACCTGCATCATCAATGATTGATCCGATTTCGTCGTCTGTAAGCCCAGATTGTGCGGTGATTCGAACCGACTGACTCCGTCCTGTCCCTAAGTCTTGTGCGCTGACGCTTACGATGCCGTTGGCATCTAGCTCAAAGGTGACTTCAATTTGAGGAACGCCCCGAGGCGCAGGTGGAATACCAATGAGTTCAAAGCGAGCAAGGCTTTGGTTATCGGTAGCCATAGGTCTTTCGCCTTGAAGGACGTGAACGTTTACCATCGATTGGTTGTCGAGTGCCGTTGAGAAAACCTGGCTCTTACGCGTGGGGACCGTGGTGTTGCGATTGATCAGAGCGGTGAACACGCCTCCTGCAGTTTCAACGCCAAGAGAAAGCGGCGTAACATCGAGGAGAAGAACGTCTTTGATATCTCCGCTTAGAACCGCACCTTGAATGCCGGCACCAATAGCAACCACTTCATCTGGATTGATTTCGCGGTTGGGAGCCTTGTCGAAGAACGCACTGACTTCTCGCTGAACCAGCGGCATACGAGTCATACCACCGACCAGTAAAATTTCGTCGATATCTTCGATTGTTAGTCCCGCATCTTCAAGTGCTTGGCCGCAAGGTATCAGACTTTTCTTGATCAACGATATCGTAAGCTCTTCAAGTGTTTCTCGCTTCATTGTTAAGGAGAGGTGCTTAGGCCCAGAGTCGTCGGCGGTAATAAACGGAAGATTGATTTCGGTCTCAGTGGTACTGGAAAGCTCATGCTTGGCTTTTTCGGCAGCCTCTTTAATACGCTGCATGGCCATGCGGTCTTGAGTGAGGTCAACACCGGTCTCTTTTTGAAACTGATCACAAAGATGTTCCATGATGACGTAGTCAAAATCTTCGCCGCCCAAATGGGTGTCGCCATTGGTTGAGCGAACGTTGAATACGCCTTCCGAGAGTTCGAGAATTGAAATATCAAAGGTGCCGCCGCCGAGGTCATAAACTGCAACGCGTTTGTTACCTTCGAGCTGATCAAGCCCGTAAGCCAGCGCGGCAGCCGTTGGCTCGTTGATAATACGCTCGACACTTAAGCCGGCGATGCGACCAGCGTCTCGAGTGGCTTGCCGCTGACTGTCGTTAAAATATGCAGGAACCGTGATAACCGCGCTGGTGATTTCGCTGCCAATATATTCTTCTGCGGTGGCCTTCATTTTTTGCAGAACAAAGGCGGAGATTTCCGGCGGAGAATATTGTTTGCCCCGCGCAGCAACCCAAGCGTCGCCTCGATCGGAGGCGACGATTTCAAAAGGTGTTCGTGATTTGTCGCGTTGAACTTCTTCGTCATCAAAACGTCGACCGATAAAACGCTTAACGGAGTAGACCGTGTTCTCTGCATTGGTAACGCTTTGGCGCTTAGCGATTTGGCCTACAAGCCTGTCACCTTTGTCGGTAAACGCTACAACAGATGGAGTGGTGCGAGCTCCCTCGTTGTTAGGGATGACTACTGGCTTGCTGCCTTCCATGACAGCTACGCAAGAGTTTGTTGTGCCCAGATCGATGCCGATAGTCTTGGACATGCCGCCTTCGCTTCTGCGTCAGAGTTTGAGAAGCGTCGAAGACTTATTCAGTATCATCGACGCCTTGGATGCCATTGCATCAACGATGAGGCACAAAACCCCATCCCTTTGGTTTTACTAATAAAACGGAGTGGAAACAAGGAATCGGCAACGTCTCAAGATCTTGCGGACGGTCTTAGCCGGAGGATAAAGCCTTTAAGATTCGGCTGAAGACTCTTGAGATGAATCAGAATTTTCTTCTGAGGGCGCTTCGGGGGCCACCGGTGCGATTGCAACGATCACTTTTGCGGGGCGCAAGAGGCGGCCATGAATGAGATAGCCCTTCTCAAATTCATCGGCGATACAGCCAGGCTCAACTTCATCAGTTGGCATTTGCCCCATGGCATCGTGAACCGCAGGGTCAAAAGATTGGCCTTTACTGTTTACCGTCGTCACACCGTAGCCGTCTAGGATTCCGAGAAACTGCTTGGCAACCATCTCAATACCCTGAACCAGGGGGTTTTCGCGGTCTTCAACGTGGGCCAAGGCGCGGTTTAGGTTGTCGAGAGCGGGGAGGACATCTTTGAGAAGCTGCTCGTTGGCAAACTTACGGATATCTTCTTTTTCTCGCCGGGTACGCTTCTTAAAGTTTTCAAAGTCGGCAGCGAGGCGTACCAGCTGATCTTTAAGCTCCGCTGCGCCGGGTTCTGAGACTTCGGGGTCAGCTTCAGGCTCTGCTACGGCAACGGGTTCGGCATCCGGGGTAGCTTCCTCTGCCTCGACAGGAGCTTCGGGCTGCTCGGCAGCGGCTTGCGCCTGGGGCTCACTGTGGTTTTGGGTTGCCTGCTCTTGCGCTTCTTGTTTCTCAACAGATTCAAGGGCGTCGGCGATTGCATCGTTGATATCGTTTTGGGTCGTCATGCTTTACTCAGTCTCAGATTTTAGAGCTTGTTCCAGTAGTTGGAAAGAAGCTCACTGGCATACCCAACTACAGGAATCAAGCGTGGATAGTCCATTCGTGCCGGTCCTAAAACACCTAAAATAGGGATTTCGGGTTCTGGGGTATCCACGGGGCTGCCTACGCAGCTTAGATGGTGGATGGTGTCGACTTGATGCTCGCTGCCAAGTACGACTTGGACACCTTGTGTTTTTAAAAGATTGTCTAGTAATTCTAGTAAGTTCTCGCGTTCTTCAATGGCTGAGAGAAGCCGGTGAAGTGTGTCGGCATTGGCGAATTCAGGCTGCCTGGCCAGACTTGAGGCCCCATCAACATAGAGCGCGTACTCAGCCGGTGGAAGTGCTTGTCGGCCGATCTCCATGGCGGTGGCCAAAAATGCGTCGTAACGGGCCCGCTCGCTTTTAAGTTCGCGATCGACAATGGCGCGAACCTCAGCCAGGGTCCGGTTACTTAATTTCTCGTTTAAAAACCGCTCTGTTCGCAATAGGTCTTCGTTTGAAAGTCCAAAATCATCTTCGACCATGGTTTGCTGAACCAGGCCGCTTGGAGACACAAACCAGACGAGTAATTTACCGGGCGCGCAGCGTACCAGGCCGATTTGCTTAAAACGGGTTCCCGAAAATTTAGGCAACGCGACGACCGTTAGCTGTCCTGATATTTGTGTTATTTTTTGGGCAAGTGCTACGGGAAACAACTCCGAGGCCGTGAGCTGACATGAGTCGAGTGTTTTGCGGTCTTGCCAGTGAAGGGCGTGGGCGCTTTGCTGATTTAAATAAGCTCTCAGACCCGCTTCGGTAGGCGTGCGACCGGCACTTTTGTGTGGCTTTTTTAAGAGCCCAGCCTCTTCCAACTCGGACATGATGTGGCGGATGGTGGCGGCAGAAACCCCCAGATCTCGCGAACTTTCGACAATTGCAGCAGAGCTTACGGGTGTGGCCGAGCTAATATAGAGCTCCACCACCGATTGTAATATTCTGGCTTGTCGATTGTTTAAATTCACGATGCCCTCTCTGGGGAAGTTACCCTTCGCATGTTGAAGTATGCCAACAACGGAGTTTGTCAAGTGAGCCATGTCAGATCTTCATTTGCTAGAACGGCGATCTGTGCATTTTTCTTTGGCTCAAGCCCGGGGTCTACGTTACTCTATAGGTTCAATCAGCGAGGTAGAAGTGGCGCGTAAAGATTTTCAAGGAGGGCAGCTGACTTGCTCATTTTGTGGCAAAAGTCAGCGAGAGGTTCGTAAACTAATAGCCGGTCCAACCGTCTATATTTGCGACGAGTGCATTCGACTGTGCACGGACATTATTGCTGAGGAGAGTGAGCGGGACACCGGAGAGCAAGGTCCTGAAACTTTGCCAACGCCGCAAGAGCTCGCAGCATTTCTAGACGAGTATGTTGTTGGTCAACATTACGCGAAGAAAGTTCTCTCGGTTGCAGTTTACAATCACTACAAGCGTATCAATTTGGAGCCAGAGAGCTCTGATGTAGAGCTCGCAAAATCCAACGTCTTGATGGTCGGCCCGACAGGCACGGGTAAAACTTTGCTGGCACAAACCCTTGCGAAGAAGCTGGATGTTCCTTTCACGATTGCTGATGCAACCACGCTGACTGAAGCGGGCTATGTGGGTGAAGACGTCGAGAACATCATTGCCAATCTACTCATCGCAGCTGAAAACGATGTGGAGCGTGCTCAGCGCGGGATTATCTACATTGATGAAATCGATAAAGTTGCCCGCAAGTCTGAATCACTTTCAATGACGCGTGACGTGTCGGGTGAAGGTGTGCAGCAAGCTCTTCTTAAAATTATTGAAGGCACCAAGGCCAGCGTATCTCCTCGAGGAGGAAAGAAGTACGGCCAAAGTGAAACTGTTCAAATTGACACAAGCAATATCTTGATCATTTGCGGCGGAAGTTTCACGGGCATTGATGGGATCATCAAGCGGCGAATTGGCCGTAAGGGAATGGGTTTTGGTGCTGAGCTTGGCATTAATGACGAGCGAAGTGTTGGTGAGCTTCTACGCGAATTGCGTCCAGAAGATTTGCATCAGTTCGGATTGATTCCTGAGTTCATTGGTCGTCTTCCGGTGATTGTTACCCTGGAAGAGCTGACTGAGGCAGATTTGGTCCGGATTCTAACTGAACCACGCAATGCATTGGTGAGACAGTATCAAAAGCTTTTTGGGCTTGAACGTGTTGAGCTTGAGTTTACCGATGATGCAATCAAGGCGGTTGCTCAAGAGGCGATCAACAACAAGAGCGGTGCCCGTGGTTTACGCTCGATTCTTGAAAACGCGATGCTCGATATCATGTACGAGGTTCCATTTTTAGAGGGTCTCCAAACATGCCGAATCACTGAAGGAGTGATTTGTAAAGGTGAAGAGCCTGAGCTTATTTTCGAGAAAAAGAAATCAGCCTAACACACTCTAATTGACGCGAAGACGCCGCAGCGAAAGCCCCGAAGTTGCTTGTCGCTCAAGGCTTAGCGTTATCCACAGATAAAGAAGATAAAATCGTCGCCGGCAAGAGCTGTTGCTGGGCAGGGTCGTGGAGTATCACTTTGACAGCTCTGGTCATTTTGACAGGGCCACTGGATTTATCGAGCACAGTCGTCTGGGTTGAGCAACCGTGAAGTGGGCCCATTCGGGTCGTACTGGTGAGTTTGAGACTTATGTCTGCTTGGCTCTCGATGGTCAGCTGGCTCTTGGTTGCACTTGTGATTTTATGCTGCGCAACACTTTGGCTGGTTCTTAATGGTTTGGGCAGCTTGGTATGAATACCAGGCTCAGTTTGCCAGCATAAACCATGAATCCCGACCTCCGGCGTGAGCCATGCACAGCGCAGTTCCTCTGCAATATCTGCCAGGTGCCCCTTATGAGGGCCATCACTTGAGATAGCACCTGCTTCTGTGAGAACAAATTCAAACGTTTGTTGCTCGTTGCCGGCTTCAGGCATGGTCAGATTCTCGCCCGAGAAATTCAAGAGTGTGTAGTGAATTCGGATGCCCCGGCTTCCTGAGACGTGGATATTTTCTTTGAGCTGGGCGCAAAACGAGAACTTTAGTTCTCGGTTCTTATTTTGCAACGTCCAAGCTCGACGGCATAGAATTGTGCGCGTCTTTTCGTTCTCAAGGTTTAGGTACATAGTTGTTTTAGACTAAACTGAGCTGGCCTTGGGGCCAAGTAAATTCCTTCTGCTTTATAGCACGCCGTGATACGAGAAGGTGGGGATTTAACGAGGTACGAGGGTATGATTCGGGTAGCCGTAGTCGATGTGGGTTCGAATGCGATCCGTTTGGTGTGGCAAGCGGTTGATGCGTTGGGCCACGTGAGAGATGAAGGGTACCATCGCTATGGCCTTCGCTTGGGCACAGATGCCTTCTCGCTCGGTAAACTCAGTCGCCAAACCACTCAAGATTTGGTGGCTGTTTTCCACGAAATCGCGGGCTTAATCAGTGAACATCAAATTGACTCTTACAGAGCAGTGGCTACGGCAGCGATGCGAGCGGCAAGCAATGCCCCGGCAGTTGTTAAGCGAATCAAACGCGAGACCGGTATAAAGCTTGAAGTCATTGATGGTGAGGTTGAGAGTGAGCTTTCACGGCGGGCTTTGGTTCAAGCGGCGGGCGGCGTAAGTGGCCGCACACTCCTGGTCGATTTAGGGGGCGGAAGTTTAGAGCTTGAGCGCTCCGATGGCCTTTTTCGTATGTCGACCTCTTTGGGCACGGTTCGGTTGATGAAGCGTTATCCTGAGTTGGGTGCTCCGATGGGCCGCCAAACGCTTTTAAAAATGCTCGACCAAGTTTTACAGGATTTAAGAAGCGAAGTGGGGCGCCGAGGAAAGGTTCCTGCGGCCGTAGGCAGCGGCGGAAACCTCGATGCATTAAGCAGGATTTGTCCCGGTGGACATGGCCCGATTCCCATGATCGATTTGGAGCGGTTGCCTGTGAAGCTGGTAAGCATCGCTTCTATGAGCGTCGATGAACGCATGCAGATATTAGGCTTGCGAGCAGACCGAGCGGATATCATTGTACCGGCTGGCTTGGTCGTCGCAGCCTTGCACCGGATGTTTGGTGTCCGTTCCTTGATGGTGCCAGGCAGTGGGATGCGTGAGGCTTTACTCAATCAGCAAACGGCAAGTGTGGAAGATGTGCCGAGCCGAGCCCGAAACTTAGGGGTGAGCAAAGGGTTTCGCAAGTTGGGACAAGCGGAAAAGGCTCTGCGTTATGTCTTTGAGAAATTGGCACCCACGCATAAGCAACACGCCGCGGGGTTGGGCGTACTCTTTGAGGCTCAAGCGGTGGCTTTGGCAAGAAAGCAAGGTCTGTGGGTTCCTGATGATGGAAGTTTCGCCGGACATGCGCTCGAGGCAATATTGGCCAGCTCACAAGCAACTCTGAGTAGAGCGATGCAGAAATTGAGTGCAGATGAGCAAAGCAGCATCAAACTGATGAAGGGCATGCATCAACTTGCGCAGAGGTTGGCAGGAGTACCGGCTTCGCATTGGCCTCAGATGTATATTGACCAAGGAGTTTTGGTCCTTCGTGTACCCCGAGACTCGTTGCTGATGCGTTGGCATTTTACAGCGGCGGCAAAAACGATGGACTTGGGGCTTTTGTTTGCACACAGCGAATAGCTTCTGCCACACGCCATCTTTTTTAAGGCCTCGTGAGTGGTTGAAAAGGTACGAGCCCTGTAAAAATCAGAGATTTCGAAAGCAGTGAATCTCTTGCTTCAATGCGCAAAGCCGCCTTGGAAAGGCGTGTGCGAAGCTGATGGAAGTATTTGAGGGATGTTCTTGATGCTGGCAGTCATCTCGGTCCGTGGTATGCTTTGGTATGAGCAAAAAGTCCTCAGAACCATCACTTGAATCCCTTATGGGTGAAGTTCGCGATTCGTTTCATGCGGACAAGACCATCATGAGTTTCCACGAATTTTATCAACTCATCTGCGAGGAGCCCCAAGTTCATTTGCGGTCTTCGGCGCAGTACATGGTCGACATGATGGAGCACTATGGCACCGAGTCGATCAATCGCGCCACCGGCGAGGTTACGCGGTTTAAAGTCTTTGACCGCCCGTTTAATGATGGGGAGGGCAGGGTCGCAGGGCAAGAAGATGTTCAGGTTGCGATTCATAGAACATTTTCGAATTTTGCCCGTGAAGGCCGAGTGAATAAACTCATCTTGCTCCATGGTCCAAACGGCAGCGCGAAGAGCTCCTTGGTGCGTGCTTTAATGGCCGGGCTGGAAGATTACTCACGTTTAGCCGAGGGCGCGATCTATAGCTTCAATTGGATCTTTCCTGCTACGCGTCACAGCAAAGACAGTATCGGCTTTGGGACCGCGCAACGTGCAGGCGCTGCCGGTGAATCCTATGCTTACCTTGGAGCTGACGACATTGATGCACGCGTGCCGTGCGAGATGCACGATCACCCACTCTTTCTTGTTCCACGTTCTCAGCGAACGGAGCTTTTAGAGGCACTGGCTCCCAATATGGTTCTTGGGGCCACGGACGAACATGTTGGGCGTTCTTTAAGTGAGTACCTACGTGGCGGCGACTTATCTTATAAAAGTCGCCGCATTTTTGATGCCCTTTTAGCGAGCTATGATGGTGATGTTTCGAAGGTATTCAACCACATTCAAGTCGAGAGAATTTATCTCTCTCGTCAGTACCGTTGCGGCATGGCAACCATCGAGCCTCAAATGGCTGTTGATGCTAGAATTCAGCAGCTTACCGCAGACAAATCGTTGGCGGCGCTGCCTAAAGCTTTGCAGCATACGTCGCTCTATCAGCCGACTGGTCCGTTGGTGAGTGCGAACAGAGGCCTGCTTGAGTTCAGTGATTTTCTAAAGCGCCCGGTCGATAGCTTTAAGTATCTCTTAAGCACGGTGGAAACGTCGACAGTGACGATGGATAGCTTCGTGCTTCATTTGGACATGATGTTTATCGCCAGTACCAACGAAACTTATCTCGATGCATTCAAACAGCATCCAGATTTTCCTTCGTTCAAAGGCCGTATGGAATTGATCAAAGTTCCATACCTTCGCCACTTCGGGGACGAGCGGGCTATTTACGATGCGACGATTACCGAACGTGTGGTGGGGCGCCACATTGCACCTCATGCTGTAGACGTGGCTGCGCTCTGGGCAATTTTAACGCGGATGCGCCGCAACAACTCTGAAGAGTTTCCAGAAGATGTTCGCGAAGTCATAGACTCCTTAACACCGATGGAAAAGCTTCGCCTTTACGATCAGGGAGAAGTCCCTCACCGGCTGACCACACGGGAAGCTCGGGAGCTGCGCCATAGCCTCAAGGATCTTCATCGCCAGGCCGGACGCCGGATGAATTACGAAGGGATTAAAGGCGCGAGTGCACGTGAAATCCGAAGTGTTTTACTCAATGCAGCCTACCACGAGGAGTATAGCTATTTGAGCCCCTTGGCGGTGTTCAGTGAAATCGAGGCAGTTCTGGAAGCGAAGTCGGTTTATGATTTCCTTAAGCAAGAGGCAAAAGATGGTTACCACGATCATGTGGGCTTTTTGGAACAGGTCCGTGAGCTTTTTACCCAATGGACTGACGATGAGATTTGCGATTCCATGGGGCTGGCCAGTGATGAGAGCTATGGCGAGCTTTTCACCCGCTACATTTCACATGTGTCGCATTGGGTGAAAAGTGCCAAACTCGTGGATCCGAACACAGGGACGCTCGAAGAACCGGACAGCCGCTTGATGCGGGATATTGAGAAGAATTTGGTGAATGAGGGTGAGAAACCTGAAGATTTTCGCCGGTCTATCATTGCCGCAATCGGGGCCAGGTCCCTCGAGAAGCCTAATTGCACTCCGGATTATGAAGAGATGTTCAAGACTTATATTCGGAAGCTGCGGGACGCATTTTATGCTGAAAGGCGTGAAGAACTCTGCAGCATCAATCAAAATTTCCTACGCTATGCATCGCAGGATCGCTCCACCCTCGACGCTAAAGAGCTGAAACAGGTTGAAGCGATGCTTGAGAGGCTGAAAGCCCACTATGGGTACAGCCTTGAGAGCGCACGGGACGCAGTGGCCTATCTTTTAAGGGTAAAATATACGGATTAAGTGGTCCGGGAATCGCCGCGTTGCCTGTGACAACTTGCCAAATGTCTGGATGCACATTAGAAGCTCTGACGCATTGACGTTCAGGAGGCCTCCAAGTGGCAGACTACACTCAGATTATTCGTGACATATCTTCAGAGAAGTTTATGGAAATATTCTCCGCATCAGCTCGCAAGGCTCGTGAAGTTTATTTCGCTCGACACTCGATTAAGTTACCTAAAAAAGGACCGAAAGTTCGTAAGCCCGGCGCAAAGAATGCGCTTCGAGCACAGGCGCTTTTCGACGTTCTGCAAACGACAACCGATGACGAAATGTCAGAAGAGATTTTGCGTGTATGGTTGTTAGGGATGCGACCGATGCTGGGTAAAGCGTTGGACCACCTGGATATTGAGAATGACGATGGCCTCACGGATTCAGATGAAGTCTCCAAGATTGCAGATCTGGACAAAGGCGCGTTGAAGAAACTTGCCGCTGAACTTAAAGACATTGCTCAGCCTGATGATATTTCAGTTTACTTGAAGTTTATGGGTGCGAAGAACGTGGACGCAGCGCTTTAAATAAAGCCGGCTCTACTCTTCTTCTAGGTAACCCTGACGAAGTAGATATTGCAGATCACTTAAAACACCGTGGTCTGTTCTTGGACTCTCTTCCACCACTTCACCAATATTATCGCAATTGAGTACCAGTTGGATGGTATCGAGCTGTTCTTTGGACAGGCTGGAGAGTTTCGGCATCATGGGAACGGCCCAGGTCAGCCCCGTGTCTGTGGCAGGCAGTCCATCGTAGAGTGATTGAAGCTCGTCGCTTTGGCGCGTGGCTTCCATGAGGAGATTTTCAGTTGGTTCGGTTAAGAGCTCGCTGAAAGTTTGGTCTTCGTCCCGGTCTTCAAGGCTGAAGTCACCCACGCCCCAACCAATCATTCGGCAAAACGCTTTGTAGGGTGCGAGGTCTTGGCCTTCAATCAGAGCAAACTCGACTTGCCCTTCGTTAAGGTACAATTTTCCGTTGTGATCGCCACTGATGCCAAGCACACCGGAACGTCGGTTGCTTGCAAAGAGTTGCAACAAGTCAGGCAGAGGTACTTCTGCGAGACTGCCGGTCATGGTGATGCTTTCAACATTCTTTTCTGAGATCTCGCTCATCATTTGGCGAACGGCATCAGCATCATCGCGGATAGCTTCATCGATGGTCATGTCGGATGCTTCAATCACGCGAATGATAGAGGTTCCGAGGAGGAGGCGGTCACCGAGGGTTACGTCATGACGGCGAATCTTTTCACCATTGACGTAGGTTCCGTTGGTGGAACCTAGGTCGGTAAGAACCATGGAGTCACCCTGAATTTTCATCTTGGCGTGTTTTCGCGAGACCATCTCTTCACTCAAAACGAGGTCGAGGTCTGCGGATCGCCCAACCAATAACTCCCCGCTCTCGGGCAGAGGGAATTCTGCGGTCTTGTACTTACCAGAAATGAATAAGAGTGCGTATTGTCCCATGATGAGTAACCGTACCGGTTCTTGGCCAGCCCTTCAAGCCGGTGGAGCATATGAGCATGGGCGTAGACAAGATTGTCGTGGGATTTTTGATTTTTGAGAGGATTATTCGTGGTTTTGCCACGATAAGCTCAGATGGGGCTCAATGGGCTTAAGGAGCTTCGGGTTCAGCTTTTACTGGCTTTTGATTGGCGATCTTCTGCAGTGTTTGGCTGGCCGCTTCAGCTTCTTCGAATGCTGGGAACTCTTTGATCAATCGGTCTAAAGCTAGGCTGGCCACCTCGAATTCACCAATCTCAAAGCGAGATTGTCCGGTAATCCAAAGTGCTTGAGCGTCGAGCCCGAGGCCGGGGTAATTCTGAAGAATACCTTCTGCTCGCTTGGCGGAAGCTTTAAAACGGTCACGTTTAAAGTAAAAGTCAGCCACATACATTTCGTGTTGAGCCAAGCGTGTGCGGCAGATTGCTACCCGCTCACTCGCTTTTTTGGCGATGTCGCTTTGGGGAAACCGGCTGATGAGGCCTCGAAAAGCGTCGATGGCTTGGTGGACTCTTTGCTGATCTTTTTCTGCAGAGGGCGGCAAGAACCACCAATCTTGCGGTAGGCGTTCATAATAAGCTTCGCCAATACGGAACATGGCGTAGGGCACTTCTGGGTGGCCCGGGTTGTATTTGAGAAACCGCCGGTAGCTACCGATCGATTCATCGTGCTTACCCTGCTCAAAATAAACATCTGAGATTCGTAAGTCTGCAAGTCGTGCAAACGCAGTGTAGGGATGCTTACTTTTAACGTCACTAAAGCCCTTAACGGCCTCTGGGTACATACCGTCTTCAAGCGCGATCAGAGCAGCTTCATATTTGTACTCTGCGCTCTTGGGATCAAGCTTTGCCAATTTGGCATTGGGTGCGCATGCGAAAGATAGCAAGGCAAGAACTAGGGTGGTGACGATTTGTCGCAGGTACATGGGCTGTCTCCAAGGTAGAGAAAGCTTCTACTGACCGCAGCGACAGGGTTCAAGCCCAGAGTGCTAAATCTTGGCTGAAAGCTTTAGCGAGGAATCATTTGAAACGAATCAAGCAGTGCTGCCGCAATTTTTTGAGCTGATTCCGAGTCGAGGCTCGTTTCAGCGCCTTTGCATGCGGCCTCAACAACGGCTGCAACGGTTGCTGTCGCTGCTGCAGTTTCGGCTTCAAATTCAGCCGAGTCGATTTCGTCGCCCCAGGTCGGTTCGTTGGTCGGGAGTATCCCGTTTTCCTTGATCCACTCCGTGACCCTCACACGCATGCGCCGGTCGCGAAACTCGAACCAGCGACGCCGCTCATCGGGAAGCGTAAGCAAAATGTCTTTAAATCGACGAAATGCTCCCTTGCCGTTGATGGCCGCCTCCATGCGAGACTTTATGGATTCATGTTCAATGCTTTTTACGAATTCACTTACCCATTGATACTGGATTCGTGAGGGTACGACCTCCACGGTGCGGTAGGCACCGGGCTGGCTTTTAACCTTCTCGTGTTCTGGGTCTCCGGGGCCAAGCTTGATGACTTTTCCCGACGCAAGATCTAGAAAACATTTGTATTCAGCAGTGTTCGTTTGAAAGGCTGCATAGAGCCCTTGCCAATCAATATTCAATTCAATCACAATTACGCCCTATTCGTGCCTAATTCCCCCGGCAACCAACCCGGCTTCTCCGCCGTTCGTCGCCGCCAAGACACAAGGATGTCCACTATGAGTGTCACATATTCTGGAGGTTCACGCCAAATGCTCATCACATTTATCCGCGTAGATTTTATGGGGGGGTGACTGATTTTGACCTAATCTCAGATAGATAGACTGAGTTTGTCTAGTTGCAATAAGGACGAATCAGACGTGAAGGACTTCGACAAGTTGTCTTTGAGAGGGGCATCAGCGGGACATTGTGCCAGCTACTACCGACTTTTACGCGGTAAAGGTTGGCGTCGATGCGCTCTTCCTGATCCCCGCCACCATTGATGGCTCGAGCATTTTCGAGGACGAAGAAACCACTGGACAGTGTGGTTACCATAGCGATCATAATCACAAGTGACTTTTTCATTATCGGCTCCTGGGGGAAGTCAAAAATTGACCTTGTCGCGGCTTCTACTTGAGGATCTGGTAGCTGGCAAGATACTTTCTGTATTGTTTCCACCGCTTGATCTGGTTCGATGTGACTTTATGCGGCTTGCTTTCTAAAATACATCGAGGCAAGGTGCCTAGGTGGACGTAAGCTTTCTAAATCCCTGGCTTTTATTGGGCCTAGCGGGGGCATCACTGCCCATTATTATCCATCTGATTGGACGTAGAAACGCCCCAACTCAGGCCTTTGCGGCCTTTGATTTCCTCATGGCGGTAAACCGCCGCTTGGCCAAACGTGAGAAACTGCGCCAGTGGCTTTTGCTACTCATGCGAACTTTGGCAATTGCTGCCCTGGTGATGGCAGTGGCAAGACCGATGCCGGTGGTAGACCGAGTTCAAAGTGATGTCGCCCGAAAGCTTCTTTTGGTCATCGATCATTCAGCCTCGATGGCCTACGAATTCGACGGGAAGACGCTGCTTGAGCATGCGAAAACCAAAGCTACAGATTTGGTAACTCACCTTGAGCCCGGTGATGCCGTGAGCTTGGTGATTGCGGGAGAAAAACTTGAAACGCCCTTCCAGGCCCCAAGTTTGGATCATCAGGCCGTCCGCAGCCGGATAGCGAAGATCGAGCTGTCTAAAGGAAGTGCCGATTTGGGCAGCGCGATGGAGCAGGCCTTGGCTCAGGTTCCTCAAGGGGGAGAAGGGGTTGTCCTTGCCGTTGTTGGAGATTTGGCAGCATCCAATTTTGCGAATGTACAGCCAACAACTTTGGTTCCCGCTCCCGAAATCAGGCTCATTGATGCAGCCGGGCGTACAGGGAATGTACCCCTGGCTAATGTTGCGATTGAATCTCTGGCCATTGAAACGACGGGGCTTTCCCCACGAGAGCGCCGCTTTACTGTGGGCCTGCGTAACTATGGCGCCGAGCCAGTGAGCCGTTGTGGCCTTTCGGTTCGAGTTGGAGATGATGTTAAGCAGCGCGGCTACGTGTCGATTGCGCCCCAAGGCCAAGCTGAAAAAGTTCTTACTCTAAGCTTTGACGAAGCGGGTTATTTTACGGGTGAAATTAGGCTGCAGGGCTGCTCGGGCGATGGTTTTTCTCAAGACGACTCATTTTATTTTGTAGTGGATATTTCGCCCGAGGTCAGTGTGCTGGCGGTCAACGGAGACCCAAGAAGCCGGCCTTATGACGACGAACTTTTTTTCTTAGAACGAGCGCTGGAAGCCATCCCGGCTGGCGACGCGCGGATTAATCTTAAAATGGTGACAGCAGGCGAGCTTGCTCAAGAGCCATCGCTTCTTAATGAGCAAGATGTTGTTTTATTGGCCAATGTGGCTGAGCTTTCACCCGAAGTGGTGGAGTCGTTGACGAAGCATGTTGTTGATGGCGGGGGACTTTTCTTAACCCTCGGCAACCAAATCGGCTTTGAAGCGATGAACGAAACCCTGAAAGAGCTTTTACCGCATCCGCTACGAGACCTGCACCGCGAGGCGGATCCTGTGTTGGGGGCCCCGCCCGTGGGACTGACGGATCTTCAGCGTGAGCACCCTATCTTTTCTGGGATGGACCTCGCTTTTGAGCTGGGACTTAAGGAAAGCAAAACCCGGAGCTACTTTAACTTGGCGGTGGGCAGCGGGATTCACGCACGCCCGTTGATGCGCTTCTCAAACGGTGCACCGGCCCTCGTTGAGGCAACTGGGGAGTTGGCTGGCCGAGTTATGCTTTTGACCACCTCAATCGACCTAGGCCTCACTGATTTGGCACTGCGTCCATCGTTCCCGGCATTTTTACAACGCACCATCCGTTACCTGGGGCGAGCGGTGATGACCGGGTATCGGCGTATTGGGCGAGTTGGTGAAAATATCGAGGTCAATCTCCCCACAGCTTCGAAAGCGATGGAGTTTCAAATTGCGGAGTCAGAGCCGATTCGGGTCCCGAGACCTGCCGATGGCGAATCCGCCGTTCGAGTGGCCGGACTCCGGGATGCAGGAATCTACCGAGTCAGAGTTCTTGAGGCTGGTTGGTCGAGGCAGCCTGCTTTAGATCTCGCGATGAACCCTTCTCTTTTGGAGTCAGATTTTACGCCGGTAGAGCCTGAGCAAGTGGCTCAAGCCATGGGGGCGGGAACTGGCGATCAGGTCGTATCAGTGGCTTTGAGCGCCGATGGGCAGTCAGACCCTTTCGAGGCACGAGGCTATGCATCTTTAGCGCTCTTGTGTCTGGGCTGTTTCTTTCTCACAGAGTCTATTCTGGCTTCACGGGGCTGATAAAATTCACAAACGGTTCGCTTCGTTTGGGCCGTGAAGACCGCGGCACCCGATGGATTAAAGAATGATCGGCTGAGCCAAACTCTGATGATTTACCTCAGAACCGAGCATTTTTGAGGTTCAATCTGGGAGCCCCACATCAGATATGTGCGTCCATTGAACCATTGTGTTCTCCACGGCCGCTCGGATTCGGTGCTCGAACCGCGGATTTACCATCTTGGGTTGATTGCAGTGCTGGGTCGGTTTTTGGGTTTGGAGAGCGCTGAATTAGGCTTTTTTTAGCCATGTACAAACAAAGAAACCCCTCGCGTAGGTGGGCGAAGGGTTCATCGAACTCTTTGATTTTAAAGAAAATTTATTCTTTTTTGTCGCCGAAAGTAGCTGCCGCTGATTGGGTGCTTCCTTCACGAGCGAGCTTGCGCTTACGGTCTTGACCAGCGGCCTTAGCCTTGCGCTTGCGAATGATTTTTCTTCGTTTTCCGTCTGCTGCCATAACTTAACTCCACAGTTGTCAGAGGGGCGCTTCTACAACAACCACAACCGCTTTGGGAAGAGCATTTTTTGTATTAAATTCTAGGCACTTGTGGATTCGTTTCAAAATTGATCTTCAGGCAGCTGGCGCAGCTTACCGGAGCGGGCTAAAACTTAAGTCACATGATTTTCCATCGAATCAATTGCCTCGTTTTACTCGCCCTGGTCCTGGTCTCCGGAATGGGATGTGAATCTCCCAAGGAGCCCGAAATATTCTGCTTCGAGGATGGCACCTGTGTGCAGCCCGACGGAACGCTTACCACTGAAGATGGCCAGCCGATTTGCGAACTCGATGATTCATGCGCAGATACGACTGATCCCGGCACTGAACCTGGCGGGATAGGCAATGGCCCAGACATAGACAACGGCGAAGAGCCGCTGGTGTGCACATGCGACCCATCGGCATCTGACACCGACTCCGATTGTATAGAAGACGCACTTGAACCGGCTGGTCATGTTGGGAACTGGGACTCCGACGGCGACGGGATTGGCGATGGCTGTGAAGATAAGAATCAAAATGGTCAGCGCGACGTCGTAGGGGGAGTTTTTATTGAGACTGATCCAGGCCTTGAGGATTCAGATGGCGATGGTCTTGGAGACGGAGTTGAAGATCGAAATTTAGATGGGCGTTACGATGCTTCGGAAACCCACCCGATTCGAGCCGATACCGATGGCGATGGCCTAGACGACGGCCTTGAAGATGCCAACTTGAATGGCGAAGTGGACGGTTGGATAGATTCCGATGGTGATGGTTGTTTTGTGCTGGGAGTTGACGTTGCCGGTGAGAGTGATCCACGTACCGCTGATTCTGATGGTGACCGAGTCCCTGATCACTATGAGGACAGAAACTTAAATGGCACTGTGGATGCAGGTGAAACCTTAACCTTCCATGCTGATTCTGACTGCGACGCTTTAGCAGATGGTCAAGAAGACCTTAATCGCAATGGCATTCTAAACACCCGCGAGACCGACCCTCTTAACCCAGACACAGACCATGACGGCCTTTTGGATGGTATCGAAGACGCTGATGGTAATGGTGTTTGGGATCTTGTTTTGGAAACGAGTCCGCTTTTACCGGACTCCGATGGCGACGGTCTGACCGATGGCCAAGAGGATCTCAATCTCAATGGCCAAGTTGATGGTTTTGACGACGTAAATGAAGACGGTTGCTGGCAAGCATCCGAAGCACAAGGGGAGAGCAATCCGCGTGTACCGGATAGCGATGGCGATGGCATAGACGACAATATTGAAGATGCCAATCAAGACGGAGTGTGCAACCGAGTTGATGTGATCAATGCTTTGGACCCGTCGGAGATGATTGCGGTTCTTAGTGAAACCTGCCCGTGGCTCGCCGATTCAGACTGTGATGGCCTCGTTGACGGGTTTGAGGATTGGAATCAAAATGGGATTCGCGATTTAGGTGAGCTCGAACCGCGCCGAAGCGATTCAGATTATGACGGCTTGGTTGATGGTTGTCCCGAAGGGACCGCAGTTCAGCTTTGTGAGGATGCGAATAACGATGGCTTTGTGAGTGCAGGTGAGACAAACCCTCTCATTCCAGACTCCGATGGCGATGGTCTTGTTGACGGTTGCGAAGTTAAGTTTGACGGCGATATTTGCCCTGAATTTGATTGCGGTACCAATCCACTTCTTGAAGATACTGACAATGATGGGCTGACGGACGGTGAAGAAGATGCCAACCGCAACTGCCTATTCGACGAAGGTGCGGTGGAGACAGATCCTCGTGTCTTCGACCTACCACCGGAATCGCTCTCTCAGGCGTTCCCTGAATGGAATGTGTGTGCTTCACAAAACTTAAATCAACTTACCTTCGCCGCAAGCAGCCGGTCCAGTCACGATTATCGTTTAGCGCTGCCAGCGTTGTGGCTGGAGACGGGTGTTGAATGTGATGTTCGAAGTCAAGAGAGTTGTCCAGATGGCGGCCAGTGTGTGTCGGGCTTATGTTCTGAGCCCGCGCCCTATTTCGTTCAGCCCTTTGGCGTAGATGAAAACGGCAATGGGTTTAACCCACAAGAAGAGGCCGATACGCTCTGGGGGCATCTTTTTCAGTCGCCGCGTATGGTCACTCAGGAAACAGGTGATACCCGTATCCTGAATGCCGATATTTATGGGTTTATGACTTTGCGTGAAGACGACCGTCCTTTGGACGATATCCTTGATGATATTCGGTTAGATCTGGCGTCTCAATTTGACTCTGTTGTTGAAATAGGATCGCTAACTGCTCGACCTGCTCATGATGATTTGCCTTCAGCACCGATACTTATGGCTCAGCGCCAGATAGAAATCCGTGTAGACTCACAACAAAGCGCACTCTCTTTGAGAAATGAACTGCTCATCAACGGGTTCCTGGACGGTCAGAGTCCAGATCCTGAAGAAACACCGCCAGCCATTGACCCGGTTTATGGGGACGTTGATTGCTCGGTGATCGACCGGTGTTACACCAACTTCTCGATTCAGCTCCAAGCGGTGCAACGACTGTCTCAAGAAGGCCCGTCTGGAGAAGCGACGGTCTTGGTTCTTTTGGCCTTAACACCTGATGATGCCAGTACAAGTTATCAAGCTGCCCGCCGATTTGGCGAACGACTCGCAAGCCTCGAAGACTTAACCGATGGCACGGCGCTTGGGCGATTTGATGCGCAAGTTAAAAAAGAGTGTGAAGGTCTTGAGCAATCTCAAGCTCAAGTTGATGTTCTCTGGGTTGTGGACGACTCACGCTCTATGCAGCAGATCATCGGCCGCTTAGAGAGAGCGTCGCGGGATGCTCAGGTGGTCTTGACGAGTAATTCAGGCATTGTGGATTTTCGTTTGGCGATGACAACGACCAACCCGTCTAGTGTTGCTCAGACGCAGTGTGTCCCAGTTTGCGATGGAACGTGCACCGCGATGGTCCCATCGAACGACACGATTTGTGATCGAACCTGCGCTGATCAAACAATTGGTTGCATGACTTTCTGCCCCGTCAATTGTGATTCAACATGTGCAAGTACCGGGGAAGGCGTTTGCGATGCCACACGGTGCGCGGCAGGTTGTACTTTAGAGGGAGACTACGAACTCGCATTTGAGAACGCACTGAGTGCAGGGCTGAATTTACCGGGCGGGGGCGGTTCGCTTTATTATGAAGACAGCTTGTACCTCGATTGCGATTCTCGCTCTGTAGATAGCTTAGACCCAAGCAGTTATCAGCGGCGCTACTTTAATAGCTGTGCTGATGAAGATGGCTTTGCTGCATTTTTTGAATCGAACGGCGGCCGCAAGGCTTTGAGCGAGCATGGTCAGTTTCTGGGGAGTGAGCCAGGAGCATTCTGTGAGACGAATGCCATGGATCTAAGTTATACGATTTTTAATTCAGGAACCGCATGTTTGGATGATTCAGACTGTTATTGTGAGCGTCTTACAGAGGTGTGCAGTGATGGACCCCGGGTCTTGTCCTCACAAATTTGTGATTTGATTCGCTCCATGGGCGGCTTGCCAGATTTAAGCGGGCAAACCAGCAGCGCCCGGCCGCACTCATCACCGGAACATGGCAGCCGGTCTGCACTGCGGGCTTTGCAAAAGCTTGTGCCTGCGTTGCCACGCGACTGGGAACCTCAAGACTCACCGCAGGGCTATGTTGCAGCGGAACATATGAGACTTGCCTGCTCCAAGGTGGATGCAGGTTGTATCCCCTGTTCACCGGGGGTTGACCCAAATTGCACACCGGTTCCATTGGTGACGGTTTTCCTATCAGATGAAGAAGACTTTTATTTTAAAGATGATTGCGCGTCTTCCGCGGCGCTCGCAGATTTAACGCCGCTGCCATTGAATTGCCGGTTCCAAGATGGTGACCCTACGACTGAAGAAACTTGTGAAGCCGATTACTGCGAGAGTCAAAACTTTCGTACCGGGCTTCCTGATGGTTATGGGCCAGACTCGTTTGGTTATTCAACCAGCCGCGACAGTACCCAGAGTTGGCGCACACAAGGTACTCAGGTTTGCTCGTCCGATGTAGCAGACCGAGCTCTAACGTGTGTGGGTGACCCTTGTGAGGGTATCGGCAATGAATCGGCATGCACCGCCTGGAATGGCACTCAAGGAGCGACGTGCAGTTGGAACAACGCTGGGCAATTCTGTTCGAATATTTGCTCTTTGGTCGGCAACGAAGCCGCATGTAATGCAGATGAGCGCTGCGCGTGGAATGCCGCTTATACTCAAGGAGTCGGCGACCCTTGTCAGATGGCGACACCTCTAAACGATTGTCAGCCCTGTAAGCGCTTGCTGCGGGCTCAACAGGCACTGGACGGGACAGACGACCTGCCTCTTGGGTTTCGAGATGTTGGACCAGTGTACGCCATTGTTCGCAATAAAGGTGAGTCTGGCTATGGCATTGCCGGAACAGCCATCGAGGATCGATGTAAAGGCGGAGCGATTACGTGGGGCCGAGGAGATGGTCAGGCTTACCGCTCCATGGCGATTGGCTCGCTGGGCAGAACTCAAGATGTTTGTGCCGACGACTATCTTGATTTCATGCAGCGGCTTACCTCTGACCTTGCTATTTTGAGCGCTCCCTATCCTCTGAAAGATTCGCCGATAGCATCGACCTTGAAGGTCGGCATCTCGCGACCAGAGGATGGCGGCTACGTTTACGTGCCCGTGCAGCGGTCTCGAACCAGTGGTTTTTTCTACGATGCGAGTCGCAACTCCATCGGCTTTAAGAGCGATCCCATCGACGGAGAATGCGGCGAGGGTGATTGCTCACTTGATGGCAACCTGGAAGAGGCCGAAGTCGATTTCGCAAGAACCGCAAACCATGTGCCGCAGCAAGGGGACACGGTGATTCTTTCATACCGCTCTTGGCAACCGGTGCCTTGCTTGGATGAGTGCAGCGATGATGAGACCTGTGTGAGAGTTGTCTGCGCGGAAGATGCAAGTCCCGGAAGCTGTGTTGGAGATGATTCCACGAGCTGTTCAGTAGGCTACAGCTGTGCAGACGACAGCTGCGCGTTAGATTGCACCCTTGGCGAACTTGTGGACCGCTGTGTGCCAAATACCAGTTGTGACGGCTGCGAGACACTGACCAGTGAATCGGAGTGTGAGCCAATAGCCGATACATGTGTGTGTGATGACTCCGACGCCATTCGTTGCGATCCTGAGGGTTCGGTTAACAGTTGTCCGATGGGCTTTGCTTGTACCGCCGGCTGTCTTTGCGAGCCGATTCCAAACTGTGATGCAGGCTTTACCCCGGAAGGCACTGTCAACAGCTGTGTGGACGCTATTGGGTGTTGCGCGCTTTGGAGTGAGGCGGACAATGTGTGCGGAGGCCTTGGTTCAGAGGCGGCTTGTGACGCGGATGGAGATTGCTCGTGGGCGACGTCAGTGGATGCGTGCGACGGCTTCTACCCAACTTGCTGTGAACCGGGTGAAACACTTGCTTGCGATGTTGATGAAGAAACAGGGGAGTCTAGAGCGTATTGCATTCCAAACTGCACCTGCGACCCTGGATGCAATCCGGATACTCAGTACTGCTGTGTTGAATGCGGCTGTGAGTGCCGAGATAACTCTCCTTAAAGAGTTAGCCCGGCGATAAGAGACTTAAACCTTAGTATGCCTTGGCGAAGACCACGCGTTGCTTAGAGGGCTTGCCAGTCACAATACACTCTCCAGCTTCGATATCGCCTTCCAGAGGGATACAGCGAATGGTTGCTTTGGTTTCTTCTTTGACGCGGGCCTCTGTTTCAGCTGTGCCGTCCCAGTGAGCCATGACAAATTTACCTTCTTCTTGGCCGAAGATATCTTTGAAGTCATCGTAGCTATCTGTGCTGAGGGTGTTGTCGGCCAAGCGCTTCTTGGCCGCAGCCAAGAGGTTGTTTTGCTGGTCGTTAAGTATCTTTTCGATAACCTCACCAACATTGTCCAAAGACATGGAGTCTTTTTGATCTTGAG
>JABJBS010000004.1 GCA_018668695.1 Deltaproteobacteria bacterium | reverse complement strand
GTTCATTAAATTGCCGGTCTATTCTTCAAAAGAAATGAGATAACTTTCGTTATACTCGGTTGGTAAGATTTAGAGCTCTTACCGGCTCATAGACCCGCACGTACAAAAATTTTGTCTGTTATTCAGTTTTCAAAGAGCCGGAAGCGCTGTGTGCGCCGCCGAGCGAGGTGGCCCTGTTTATAGAAGCAGATTCCAACCGTCAACAATTATTTCCGGTGAATATTGATAATCAGATCAAAAGGGCCCGGTACGGATACGGATGCCCACATTTTAGAATCAGTGAAAAGACCACCAAAGTGGTTCTAATGACACTTAGAGACTTTTGGCGGCTCTTAGACCGCCATATTTTAAATTCGATCTTGAAGCATAATCATTTTAACTTAAATCGTGAAGTCTGACGTAAACGGCGAGTAAACAGCTTTGAAAAAATGCATTTGTGCAGCAATCGGTGCAGTGAGGGTCTGAATTCGAAGAAAACATCGACATATTTTGGGTAATTTGGGGGTCTCGGGGTGTCCGTAGCCCAGAATAAACAGTGAAATGACGTAGAAGAACCACTGAAAGTCGATCTTGCTCTCTTTTTTCAGCCCAAAGTAAGAAACAAAAAAGAAGGAAGTCGGGACTCCAGCGCTTATTCATCGCGTCATCCAGCCAATGTGGAGAAAAACGCGTGGTTGGAAATCGTTTTAGTTACTAAGAAGCCAGATCCAGACCAGGTAAGTCATAAGAATCAGTCCTTTAGGCTTAGCAATCTAAGCGGTCTGGCTCTTACTTACGTATATAGGTCGCCGGGATACTCTAAGGGGAAACAAAAAAGGCGGCCCGAAGGCCGCCTTTAGACTGATTAAAAATCAGAACTTATCTTACTTTTTCTTAGCAACTTTTTTAGCAGCCTTTTTCTTAGGAGCAGCCTTCTTCTTAGGAGCAGCTTTTTTCTTAGCTGCAGGCTTCTTCTTAGGAGCAGCCTTCTTCTTAGCTGCAGGCTTCTTCTTAGCTGCAGCCTTCTTCTTAGCTGCAGGCTTCTTCTTAGCTACCTTTTTCTTGGTAGCTTTCTTCTTAGTTGCTTTCTTAGCAACCTTCTTCTTGGCAACCTTCTTCTTCGCTACCTTTTTCTTGGCAGCTTTTTTCTTGGTTACCTTTTTCTTGGCAGCTTTTTTAACTACCTTTTTCTTGGTTGCTTTTTTCTTAGTTGCCTTCTTTGCAACTTTTTTCGCTTTCTTAGTTGTTTTCTTTTTCGCAGTAGCCATTGCGAACCTCCATGTTTAGTTAGAAGAGATCAAAAGAATTTTAAGATTGCGATATAGAGGTGTCAACGTTTTTTCATTAAAGAAGTGTCGAACTATTCAAGACTTAGGCCTATAGAGAGCATAATGGACACGTCAAAACTTCAAAACCCATTTGAGCTATCAAGCCCTCATCAACCGGCGGGCGACCAGCCAGAGGCCATACAAAGCCTTCTGCGCGGTTTTGAGCAAAGTGGGACAGAGCAAGTTTTGCTCGGAGTAACCGGATCTGGCAAGACTTTTACCTGCGCAAATCTGATCAAAAAAATTCAACGCCCAACACTCGTAATTGCACACAATAAAACGCTTGCCGCGCAACTTTACGAAGAATTCAGCGGTTTATTCCCCAAAAACGCCGTCGAATATTTCGTTTCTTACTACGATTATTACCAACCTGAAGCCTATGTTCCGTCCACAGACACCTTCATCGACAAAGACTCGAGTATCAATGAGTCGATAGATCGCATGCGCCATTCGGCCACACAGGCATTGTTCGAAAGAAACGATGTGATCATCGTATCAAGCGTTTCTTGTATCTACGGATTGGGTTCAGCCGAGGCTTACCACAGCATGAATGTGCAGCTTGAAGTCGGTATGGAAGTAGATCGCGATAAAATTCTGCGCGATCTCATTGAAATACAGTTTGAACGTAATGATTTTGATTTTCACCGCGGCCGTTTTCGCGTTCGGGGTGATGTTGTTGAGGTCTTCCCCGCTCATCAATTCGAGCAGGCCTATCGAATAGAGTGGTTTGGTGACGAAATAGAAAAGATCTCTGTGATCGATCCCCTGCGCGGCCAAACTATCCGCGACATTGATAAGATCTCTTTATTTCCAACGAGTCACTACGTCGTTACTCCTCAAGACAAAGAACGTGCCATTAACTCCATTCGGGATGAACTCCGAGAACGCCTGCAAGAGCTTCGTAAAAACGAGAGGGTCCTTGAATCGCAAAGACTCGAACAGCGCACCATGTACGACCTCGAGATGATCGAGGAGATGGGTTACTGCAATGGAATTGAAAACTACTCAAGGCACTTAACAGGCCGAAGACCTGGGCAATCACCTCCTACGCTTCTCGACTACTTCCCTGATGAGTTTCTTTTAATCGTCGATGAGAGCCATCAAACGATTCCGCAAATTGGGGCGATGTACCGCGGAGACCAAAGCCGTAAAACTACCTTAGTAGAGCACGGCTTTAGACTTCCCTCTGCATTGGATAATCGCCCGCTTCAATTCGATGAGTTTATGAAACTGCGCGATCGGATGCTTTATGTCAGTGCAACACCGGGTAACTTTGAACTCGAAAGATGCGAAGGGGTTGTCACTGAACAGATCATCCGCCCAACTGGCTTACTCGACCCTCCAGTTGAAATCAGACCCGCTAAGCACCAGGTGGATGACTTATTGGAAGAAATTCGCGTCTGTGTGGAAAATGGACAGCGTGTTCTTGTAACGACACTCACAAAACGTATGTCGGAGGACTTAACAGAGTTTTACGCCGACAGCGGCGTACGCGTTCGTTACCTACACTCAGATATAGACACTCTAGAGCGCATCGAACTGATCAAAGGCTTAAGACTTGGCGAGTACGATGTACTGGTTGGGATTAACCTCCTGCGTGAAGGACTTGATATACCTGAGGTCGCACTTGTGGCCATCTTAGACGCAGATAAGGAAGGCTTTCTGCGCTCGGACCGTGCGCTTATCCAAACTATGGGGCGTGCTGCACGTAATGTTGAGGGACGTATCATCTTATATGCGGATAAAATGACTCGCTCGATGAACTCCGCAATGGATGAAACCAGTCGACGCCGAACAATCCAAGAGGCCTTTAATACCGAACACAATATTACGCCTACATCAGTGACCCGTGAGATCCGAGACTTTAAAGCTGGTGACGATTTTGCGCAGAAAGCTAAGAAACACGACTCTAACGAACACTTTGAAGTCGACTCTATTCCCGCAGAGATCGTAAAATTGAAGGCGGAAATGAAAAAAGCAGCACAAGCTCTCGAATTTGAGGAAGCGGCGTCACTTCGCGACCGCATCCGCACTCTAGAGAACTTACTTCTGAAGCTTGGGTAATAATGTCTGAAGCATTGCGGCAAAAGGTTTCAAGTATACCTCAAGATCCTGGCGTCTACTTAATGAAGGACGCCAAAGGTAAGATTTTTTATGTAGGCAAAGCTAAAAATCTACGTAATAGATTACGCAACTACCTCTCAGGAAGTGATACCAGACGTTTCGTTTCTCTCCTGGATCAAATCCTTGCAGACATTGAAGTCGTTATTACCAACAGCGAAAAAGAAGCGCTCATCATAGAAAATGAGCTCATCAAACAGCATCGACCTCGGCACAATGTAAGATTGGTCGATGATAAGCGCTATCTCTGCCTGCGCCTCGATACGAAACACGCCTACCCTCGCATAGAAATCCGGCGAAAGTTTGGCCGTGACAAAGCACAATACTTTGGCCCTTACAGCTCGGCCACCGCCATCCGAAAAACACTTAATGTCATCAATCGCTACTTCCAATTACGCACATGCTCAGATCACGTGCTCAACAATAGAAGGCGGCCTTGCCTGCAATACCAAATCAAACGCTGCCCCGCTCCATGCGTGTATGATTTAGGCGATGGGGAATATGCACGAAATGTAGAAGCCGTTGTTGATTTCCTGGAAGGTCGCCACGAGCCTTTAATCGAACGCCTTGAACGTATGATGCTCGAATATTCAAACGAAACACGTTTTGAAGAAGCGGCAATTGTTCGAGACCAAATTAAAGCTATCCGTCAGTCCTTAGAACAACAAAATGTCTCAAGCAGTGATTTCGCAAACCGAGACGTCATTGGCTTTTACCGCGAAGGACCCGCTGCAGAGTTTCACGTGATGGTCACCCGGGGTGGTAATCTTCGCGACGCCCGCAGGTTCTCTATCGACAACAACGAACAGCCAACCCCTGAATTGATCTCTGATTTTGCAAGTCGTTACTACCAACAATCTCAAGACTGCCCAGATGAAATTCTTTTCTCGGATTCAATCGAATGGGCCGAAGCATTAGAACAACTGTTAACGGAACGAGCAGGTCATAAAGTCGTGATTCACACGCCCCAAAAGGGAAAGAAAAAGAAGTTAACAGTTTTAGCGGACCGCAATGCTCAACAAGCCTACCTAGACAAAGTACGAACCGATAAAACGGCTCGAACAGCCATTGAGAGGCTTCAAAAAGCACTTCATCTAAAGCTGCTGCCTGAGCGCATCGAGTGTTTCGATATTTCCCACTTTCAAGGCAGCCAAATTGTCGCCAGTGCTGTCTGTCTTGTGGGCGGCCAACCTGCCAAAGAGCACTACCGACGTTACAAAATTAGGACCACTGAAGACCAAGACGATTTTCAATCAATGTACGAAGTGATTTCACGGCGTGTACGCCGGGGCATCGAGGAAAACGATCTTCCTGACTTAATTGTAATTGACGGCGGAAAGGGGCAACTCTCTGCTGCACGGGCGGCACTCAACGATCATGGAGTCGATACTGTGGATCTTCTCAGCCTCGCCAAGGCGCGAACCGATCGGTCTAAAAAAGGCAGCCCTCGCAACTTCGAACGCATTTTTCTCGATGGCCGAAAAAACCCTATCATTCTTGGGCAAAACTCCGCTGAACTCTTCATCCTCATGAGAGCTCGCGATGAAGCTCACCGCTTTGCCATCACCTTTCAACGACAACGTCAGCGCAAAGCCTCTAAACTCTCGGTTCTCGATGACATACCTGGCATTGGGCCCGCTCGAAAGAAGACCCTGCTCCGCCATTTCGGATCGCTTAAACGGATTCGCGCCGCCTCACTCTCAGAGCTCGAAGAAGTGGTCGGTTCCAGTATTGCCAGAGCGCTGAACGACAATCTTCCAGAGGAAAAATGACTATTGTTCCCCTGACTTTGTGGGAAATCTGTCTACACTCTCGCGGAGTAAATGTGCCAACGAAATTCTGGCATGGAACTCGAAAATTTGACAAAGTGCATAAAAGGAAAGAGTTGCGCTTTGGATGCGCCAGCATAATCATCCTACAAAGGGTTGACCAAGCTGGTCTTTAGACTTAGAAAAGCCCAATAATTTCTCACTGTTAAGTTTCACCGGTTGCAATCAAATTTGCCTGCAGCTGGTAGAGTGATACAAGTCTCGGCTGATATGGTGCTCTAATCGATTGGGCAGCGTTCAGAAGGAGCGGATAAAGTGATGGCAAGCGCCTTCGACATAGCTAAGAAGCAACTGAAAATTATGGGAGTCGCTCTCTCAATTTTTACGGCTTTTGGTTCACTAAATACGAATACGGCATCTGCAAATTCAGCAGGTGATAACGGAATCCTTATTGGAGATGCTCGGCTTCACCCGTTTTTGGATTTCCACACAAACTTCGTGTCAAACCCGAACCGTGCAAGCACCGGCGGTCAAAGTGATCTCGCCCTGACGGTTCGACCCGGTTTTAACCTTGAATTGACTGGTTCGGGCACCGAGCTCTTTTTTACGACTAATGCAGGATACAAGCACTACCTCGGCCTGAATGATCAAGATAACTCTGCTGTAACGAGTAATCTCTCGCGACTGAACGTTGGTGCAGCGCTCGAGGCTAAGTTTCTGAAGCAAGGTAGCCTTCCGCTCAACCTGAAAATTGAATTTCTACACGACGAAACGCCTCGGAATCAAACGCTCAACCAAAAGCTAACTCATAATATGATTAGCTCAAATCTCGGTTTCGATGCGAAGCCTGGAGGCGGTGCACTAAAGTTTACACTAAACTATAAGCCTTCTATCGACTTGTACCCTGAAGCCGATGAAGCCCTCACAACCCATCGACATGTTGCGTCCTTCAAAACACTTTGGAAGTTTTTACCGAAAACGGCAACATTTTTTGAAACCAGTTTCGATGCCTTAATGTACTTGAGTGATACCCCAGTACTGTCTGTTGACAATACTGATGACACCTCAACAACAACTGTCGTCAATCAGGACATTCAATTCTTCAATGTTTATACTGGCCTCACGGGAAGCATTACTGAGAAGTTTCGCGTTCTTCTTCGCCTCGGTTACGGACAGGCCTTGTTGACCGAGACTCAACTCGCAACTGGAGAGTCTAACCCTGCTGGTTTTTTGGGCCAAGTCGACCTTAAATTCAAGTCATCCAATAATATCGTTATCGGCGCGGGCTTTAACCGCACTCTCAGTGGAGCCGCGCTCTACAAATATATGATCGACAACAATATCTACCTTTCAAGCAAGGCTACCTTAGCCCGGCGTTGGGGCTTTAGTGTTAAAGGCTCTGTAAGCATGCTCGAGTACGGTAAACTTAGCATCGACAGCACAGATACCAACCGAAGTGATACGATGATTCGGGTTGAGGCTGTCGCCTCAGTCGCTGTAACTGATTGGTTCGTCATTGCCCTCGTGGATAAGGTGGAGACTCTCATCACTGATTATTCACTCAACGGCAGCGAGTCTCCGAAGTATTTCTTCAACGACTTATTCCTTCGCCTCTCAGTTCGCTACTAATCGCGCTTACCAATCCAAAGTTAACGATAGACTCAATGCTCGGTGGGGAACCATCTCGAGCGAACGCCTGAACTCCTCTCCCGTACGATTATCCTCTAAGATCTCTGTTGATGACCCCAGAAGGTTGTAGACATCTAGGCTGGTCGTAAACTCTGTACCACCAATTTCAACCTCGTAAGCAATCCTCACGTCCCAAGTCATATGGAATGTATGACGAGGAACGGGTTCCCCACGAGCAACGGTCATCAAGGCAGTCGGCCCTTGCTCTAGGTCCGCGATAAGATAACGAGTCATAGGCTGGCCATCCCGGTAACGAAGAATCGAGACCAGCTCTAGGCCTGTCACCGGCGCAAAACCCATCAATAAGTGGGCGGCAAATGCACGGCCCGGATCATAGCGGCCTCGTTTGTTAAGCCTTGCGTTCGGATCGGCACTGGACTCATCGACCACACCCGGATCATTGCGGTCTGGATGCATTCCGAATGGCGCAGATCCCATCGACATATAAGCCGCCCCGGCTATGTCAACGAACCACCAAGAAGTCCGCGGCATCTTAAACTCTAGAGCCAAGCCTAAATAGAGATCTGCCCGGCTCGCATTGGTAAGCATGTAGCGCTCTTCACCCTCGCTACCCGGCACGCGGTTATAAGCTGTGAGTAGCTGACCACCGCCTTCGACCTTCGTCTCTCCTAGGCCGTCACCCCCCGGATCTTCCACTGAGGTCTGAGTGTACTGAGGTTCGCCATCCTCGGCGTAACGCACAGTATAACGGTTTAAAAGCCAATGGGCGGTGCCTGCAAACGAGAAATCAAACGGGCCGACTCTCTTGATTTCTGTGCCCATCGCAAAGCTATGGTCCATCGGGCGGCGAAGAGATGCATCGACTTCATGATAAGCACCACCGGTTACACTTAAAACTGCACCCGCCTCCTCTAAACGAGGTACTCCATCACCATTATCGTTCCAAACAGAGCGGACTCC
>JABJBS010000003.1 GCA_018668695.1 Deltaproteobacteria bacterium | reverse complement strand
TTTCAAGGCTCGCCACGTCGCTTGGAGCAAGCTTGGAGTCTCCAAGCACCCGCCCATCGCCGTTGATAATGGTTACACGAAGAGAGAGAGCAGCTCCCATTCGGTCAGCGAGGGGGTCGGCCTGCGAAATATCGATGAGATGCGAAGCCGACAATACAAACTCACGAACGGCGCGCACATGTTCTGAAAGTTTCGTCTCGATTCCCTGCTCAAGACGGCTTTCCAGCTGCTCCTGCAACCATATACCGCTGGCAAGTAGTACCGCTAACACGGACACAAATGTGCCCAATATCAATCTACCCCGAAAGCCCAAATTCAAACGGCTACTCCAGAAAGAGAATCCTTCATACGATAACCGACACCTCGCACAGTCTCAATATACTCACCCGCGGTTCCTAACTTCTCTCGAAGTCTTTTGACATGTGTATCCACGGTTCTTGTGGTTATCGCCACTTCATAACCCCAAACGTCATCGAGAAGCCGGTCTCTACTTTGAACGCGTCCCTTGCGAGACAACAAAGTATCTAGAAGCTTGAATTCAAGTGCTGTTAATAAAACCTCAGTATCCTCGACCCAGACCCGGTGTGCCTCGGAATCAAATACGAGCACGCCAAACTTAATCTTAGCATCGGAGTCAGGTACCGAATCTTTGCTGGGCTTTAAGCGCGCGCGTACTCTAAGCATCAGCTCACGGACGCTGTAGGGTTTCACAACATAATCATCCGCACCCATTTCAAACCCGACAATACGGTCTATTTCCTCGCCTTTAGCCGTCACCATCAAGATCGGTACATTCTCAGTCTGAGCGGACCCTCGAAGTTTTCGGCATACTTCGTTTCCTGAGATATCCGGCAACATCAAATCGAGTAGAATCAAATCAGGAGCAGGCTCCTGCCAGGCAAGTTCCAGTCCACCGCCGCCGGTCAAAGCGCTTCGGGTTTGGTAGCCTTCCTTTTTCAAGTTGTACTCTAGCATCGCCACCAAATCGGGCTCATCTTCGATAATAAGAACAAGTGCTGACATGCCTACACCTTAAACCGCTGAATGTTACAGCTTGATGACAAGACGACCGGGGCCCTAAGCACCGACTAATCTCGGCTAGAGTTTATTACGAAAGCGCACCGAGCGACCAGCCATTCTCGCCCACACAAAGATCACAAGTAAAAGGCAACAAACGGGTAAAATATATCGGCTCAGACCACTTGAATCGGGCAACCCCAACATACCCACAAGTGCATGTTTTTATTGAACAATGTCAATGCATCTAGGGTTTAGGGTAAATCTTTTTGTGAGAGTTCTCAAGAGGCCAGCCACCTTGTCACACAACTGTCACTTAAACTCCATAGTATCGGCGTTGATCCATTGACCGGCCTAGACTTAAAAGCAGACAACTTAAAGAAGAGAGTTTAATAATATGACCGGAAAACCAGACGTACAAAGTTCCGAGACAGTCTCCCCAGCGTCAGAGGGTGTTCAAGACTCTGGAACAGCTCCTCAAGAAAAATCGAACCCGTATCAGTTATGGCTGAATCTTCTCCTTGTTGCCCTCTTGCTCTACCTTTTCCTCATAGGTATCACTTGCCTAAGCTCTGGTGTTAAAGGGCTTGGTAAAGGAGTGATGGACCAATACCTCGGCGCCAATATGAGCCCAATGCTTGGGTTACTCGTTGGTATCCTGGCCACCACCTTCGTACAAAGCTCATCCGTAACCACTGCATTGATTGTTGGCGTTGTCGCCGCAGGCCAAGTATCTGTTTCTTCAGCCATCCCGATGATTATGGGTGCAAATATCGGTACAACGGTCACCTCAACGATTGCCAGCCTCGCCAGTGCCACCCGCAGTGGCGAATTCAAACGCGCCTTTGCAGCAGCAACCTGTCACGACTTCTTCAACGTCCTATCTGTGTTAACCATATTACCGATAGAATTAATCACCCGAGCAATGACCGGCGCCGGTATTCTAGAACGCGCCTCTGAATTCATCGCCAAGCTAACCACGGATGCATCGGCTACAAAATACAAAAGCCCGATCAAGGCCTCCTTCAAAGCTGGTTCAAAACTGGTGAAGCAGGGTGTGGAAATGCTGAGTGACAACCCAAAGGTCGTCACCTCCCTTCTGGCTCTTGCTGGTTGTGTGATTATCTTCGTTGCACTCACTTTGATTGTAAAAGTCATGCGCGGCCTCGTGCTTTCACGCATGGAAAAATATCTTAACCGTTTCCTTGGAGCAGGCGGTCCTGTTGGCATGCTTATCGGAGCGGTATTGACCATCATGGTTCAGTCATCATCCATCACCACCTCTGTGATGGTACCCCTGGCCGGAGCCGGCGTGGTCACCATTGCCCAAATTTACCCCGTAACCCTTGGCGCAAACCTAGGGACCACGGTCACAGCACTTCTTGCTTCCATGGCTATCTCTGGAGAAGCTTCTTTCGCAGCCAGGCAAATTGCGCTTGTGCACCTTTGCTTCAACCTACTGGGCATCTTGATCTGGTATGTTCCTACTAAGCTGCGAGACATTCCTTTGAATATGGCACTTAGAATGGCTGAATTTGCCGGGCATTCGCGGAAAAAAGCCGCCGCCATGGTCTTTTCATTCTTCTATATCGTGCCCGCTATCATTTTCTTAATCTCGAAACCGTTCTAAACTCGAACTGACAGAACTCAAACTAGGAGTAATACCATGTGGAAAGAACTTTTCCAGGTACTCAGTGACAACAATCCCGTTGAACCCATGACACAAGAGCTCATGCAGATGCTTGAGATCACGAAAGAAATGTCTTCTCTTGTTCACGAGCATGTTTTTGACCAGGATTTTGGCGTAGACCAACGAGCCGCCATCTACAAGCTGGATATCAAAGTCAATAAGCTCGAACGCTCTATTCGTAAGCGCGTCATTACACATTTAAGCATCTCTCATGACCATGTGTCATACTGCTTGCTATTGATGTCGCTTATTAAAGACGCAGAACGTGTTGGCGATTACTTGAAAAACATCTCAGAAGTTCCTGAACTTGGCGGCGCACAAATTCCAGACGGTCCGCTTAAAACGGAACTCCAGGAAATCATCGATCTTGCAGTTGAAATGCTCAAGACAACTCCCGATATTCTTGCAACAGAAGACACCGAAAGAGCAACAGACTTGCTTCAGGTCGGCCGTAATACCGGCAAGCGCTGCGATGTCTTACTCGTAGAGCTGGCAAAGAGCGACCTCACAGCAGCTCAAACAACGTCAATGGTGCTGCTCACCCGCTTCCACAAGCGTCTGGGTGCACACCTATTGAACATTCTTTCATCAGTGGTCATGCCACTGCATAAGATCGACTTTTACGATGGTCGTATCTCAGAAGACCCATCAACAAATTGATTCTATCTATGGTTTAAGCGGATTTGCCTGAGACAAAATGAAGCTCGGGCATCCGCACCATATTCTGGTCACCATCCACACAGACCAGCTGCACCTCACCCACCACATACGGTTTATCACTGCCCTCTTTCCAAACTTCTTGGTGAAAGACGGCTCGATAAGCGCTCTCTTGTTCAACCCGGGTACGAATTTCTAATAGGTCACCCAGCCGTGCGCCCTGCTTAAACGTCAGCTCACACTTATACACCACAAAGCCAATGCCATCTTCATTGTAGAGGCGAGCAAGCTCTGTGGGCCCAATCAGGTGCTCACGGGCACGCTCAAAATACTTGAGGTAATTGGCATGGTAGACCACGCCCGAGAGGTCGGTGTCTTCGTAATAAATCTGAACCGGGTGTGCGTGATAATCCATGGATGTGTTTTCACTTAAAGCAAACGCTTAATCAAGCGGTGCGGCTCCCCAAGAGCCTTTTGGCCAGTGCTTTGAGCCATGTGCCCTTCTTGCCGCGAGGAACCTTTAATTTACCGGTGTTCAAACTATGAAGAATCAAACCTGTTTCCTCAGACACCTGGGGCTCGGCCAAAAGACACTGCAAAAGCACCGCATCGTCTTCAGAGACACCTGAGTTCAGGCTCCATTCCGAAACATTGGCATGAAAGGATGAATCCCCCGCGAGAGTGACTTCTTCTTGACTCGGTACACCCAAACCATTGATAGCCGCCATCACCAACTTCTTACGTTCGCCGTAAGGCATCGACGCCAGCTCTTCCGGCATAATAGGTTTCCCAAAATGGTAATCCTGCTGTCCCATATTCAACGGGAATTCGATACGCTCCTCTAAATCTTCCCTCGGCAGTCCACCACTGAAACGAACCGGAACAATCGGCACACCTATTTTGAGCGCCATATCAATAAACGCACCACTCATTTTTTCCACGGGAGTTGTGCAGCTCAAGGAACGTGTTCCTTCCACATGCACCATCACAGATTTACCTGGCCCCATCATTTCTTTAGCCAATTCCCCAATAATACGCGGCAAAGACTCTTTGTCTTCTCTATCGAAAAACGCAATCACCTCTGGGTCTTTGATTCCGGGATAAGAAAAAGCGTCGCGAATAAGATGGCCCAACCATGTATCTCGGTGTTCCGCCTTAGCCAGCGTGACCGTAGGCACCTTAAACATCCCAGATGCCATAATGGAGAATAAAAGCGACTCAATCCCAACCTGATGATTGGCAAGATAAAGTACACTCTTACCTTTCAAAGCTTGCATCGCGGCAGGCTCTTCCAAAACCACCCGCCGTACAAACTTGTTTGCGAGGCTGTAAAAGAGGTCTTCCACCGGCCATGACCCGCGGTTAAACCAGCTACTCCAAAAGTCTTTCACGCAACTAAGATCTAGGTTTTCACCGCCATCACTCGAAACAACAATTTGCTCCGCACTCTTCTCGATATTGTAATCCCAAGAACTAAGTGGCAACGCCTCCGGAAGATTGCCCGGGTGAATCTTTGTTTTCGCGGCCAAGTGGTCCTTCAATGCGATCTGCTCATGGTCATCCGTGTTGTAAATGGCCTTCACAGTACCAGCGAGCCAATCACTCTCATGGACATCGGCCACTCGCAAAATGGTTTTAGAGTTCTTGGTGCTGGATAAGCCCACACCATCCACATATTGGCGGTCACGAAGAAAATGCGCTCTGGCCTCGGGGCTCACGCTGCCAAGTGGACCTTTTGGAAACAGAGCTTCTACCAGTTTAAAGCTCAACCACACTTCTCCATCAGCGATTAGCTGCACCACAAATGTAGGGAACCTCTTACCGCCAACAAATCCATCAAAACGTGTTTCACAACGAACCTTGCCTTGAGTGGGCTTAGGGCCATGAATCGTTAAGTTTGAAATCCACGCGGGGTAAGCCACTTGGTCGTTCGGAATATCCTTGGACCATAGATTGAGATTGTCATGAACGATGCCATGGGTCGCCGCATCTAGAAGAATTTGGCCGAGATGTCCCGAGGGCGCATCTGTTGCATCTAAATTAAGAATCGCCGACGAGCCTTTGTCCGTCAGCACCCACTCGTCTAAGAGTTGAAAGGCAGGACCATGGAACAAACTGCCCTCTTCGTAAGGCGAGGTCACCTTTGCACCGGCAAGCGCCTCAAACGGCTTAGGAGCAGCGCTGTACGCACCGACGACGGCCTTCGCTGTAGCAATCACATCATCTTGTTCAAAAAGCTTCACAAACACTGAATCGCCCGACAGCTTTGCCTCGGTTCGTAGTTCAGTTGGCTTTGTGATGGGTACCCAGCGCTTCACCATCACATCTTGCATGGAGATAACGTTTAGGCCGCTCTTGGAAGCTGCAGCTGCAGCCATGCGGTCTACCATAGACATCATGGGTAACACGGGCATGGTCCAGGTCGGGCAATGGTCGTTTAGCCACGTATCTTGTTCAGGGTCTAAGGTTTCAACTTCTTTTTTTTTCAGGCGAGCCACACCATCATTCACGATGCGCATACCGATGTTGTCAGCCGAATAGATACGCATACCGTCTACCCACAGAGAAGCATCTGCAATGGCGTAAGGCCCGCGAGCATCAAGCCCTTTCTCAGTGATATCGAGAGTTACCTGCACCAGCTTATTATGAGGCCGTACCTGACCGCGGTATTTCCAGCTAAGCTCTTTGTCTAATGCGATAGGCTCAAATCTAGGACTCTCGATCCCTGCGTCCATACCTTGCTCGAGCATTGCAACTTGCAAAAGCTGAATCATAGCTTCAATACCAAGCGAACCTGGCTGAACTGGATCTTGAAAGAAGTGTGCTTTGAAAAACCACTCGTCCTGATCGATGTCTTTCTCGCTTCGATAACGACCGAGTCCCTTTTCGCCGCCTTCTGGCCACGCTCCGGTAATACGATCAAGCATCAACGAGCCATCATTTGCCAGCCGGCACGTCCCATCTAAATAACGAGCAGGCTTTTCTTTGAGGTTCACATGAAAATCAGACGGATTCGTTAAGAGAGCAAACTGCTCTGCAGAGGTATCCAAGCCCTTCTGAGTCGCGAGTGCACCGTGTGGAAAAAATCCAAACACAGTATTCATCTCGTAGACTTCAACATCATCCACGAAGCACTTCACTTCGAAAGACTCAATAATCATACCCGCCGACTGCGAAATACTCGTGATTTTAGAACGGGTCCTCAGGGTTCCACCAGCTGGCAAAAGTTCTACCTTAAGGGTGCCCTTACCATCTAAGTTTCTAAAGAAGAGTTCGTCGTTGCTCGTAAGCGCGCTGCCCACGTAAGAAGCAAGCCAGCCGCATGGCTGAAGCGCCGCTTCAAGAAGAACACAAAATGGCATCGTGCGATGACCGTTTTCATCGAAATACCAAACATCCTCTGGGATGTCGTAATCAACTTCCACCACGGTACCGGCCTTCATACCGCCGATAGGACCATCTACGGTCGGGATCCGAGACATGAAGTGATACGGTGGTCCGGGAAGACGGGCCACACGGTTGGTTTGGTCGAATACGGTATACATCTCGCCAAAGGCCTTCGAGGGCTTGCCCCAAGCGCAAGCCAAGAGCGACGCATAATCAAACTTGAAACCATCCACGGTTGCAACCGGAATGGAATCATCAGATGCAGGATTGAGCGCCGCAATCTTTTCAAGCGGCCAGTCTGGCACCAAGCGCAATCCCATTCTGTGACAGTGGAAGGCCTTGAGACCGTCTACAGTGCAAAGAATATCCGCAAAGAGAGTTGGAACCGGGCCGTCCCAAACTTCTTCGACAAAGATTTCGTAAATCAGCTCTTTCGAGGTGGGTAATACCTGTCCGCGGCACTGAAGCTTATAGGTTTCTTCAGGCACCGGCTCAAAGCGCCAGCCATCACGGCCCGTGGTATAACCAAGGCTTCCCAGATAGACTGCCATAGCCTGCAAGCAACCTTCGAACATCAAGGTTCCCGGCATGCAGGAGTCGTTCTTAAAGTGACCATCAAAGAACCAGTCATCGGATGATATCTTCTGGGTACCGCGCAGGTAACCACGCTTCCATGGCCCGCCCTGGTTTTCCAAGTGGGTGACTTTGTCCATAAAGAGCATCCGACCACCGGCAATCTTGGGGCTTGCCGTATGGGTACAGCCCATTTCGAAACCATTCCCAAAGCAATCTTGCGGGCGACCCGCTGCGTAGGCTTCAAGCTCGCCGCGGGTCAGCGAAGTTTTCTCGCACGTGAGCAGAGGTGCATCCACTCGCGCATCATGAGCATATTCGCCCGTCTCTGCATCCCAAATGATTCCCTTGGAATCATCGAGTTCTTTATCTGTAAAGAATCCTGCCTGACCACCGCGAACGGTCAGCCTTGGCTCACCGTTTACTTTACAGTCGTAGTGGAAGAAGAAGAGACGAACATCGCCCTGCTTGGCATGACCATCGACATGAATGTCGTATTGCAGCGTTTCACCCGGCTGCGGGAGATTACCATGGTAGGTGAGTTCACAACCGAGCAATCGATAAACTCTATCGCTTTGGTTTAAGAAATCGATGCCGAGATATGAAATGAGCATCAAGTCGGCTTGACCAGACTCAATCATAATACCCGCAGGCATTCGGCCCTCGTGCATGTACCAAGCATCTTCGGTGACATCGGTCTCAGACCAAATGGTGCCGTTTTTCATCGACCCGGCTTCAGCATCTAAGCCGGTTATTCTGTCCGCCAATAAAAGTGGAGGCTTCGGCATACGAACCTGACGATGAAAACCATCCTGCTTCTCAAACATGGGTCCAAAAATTTCTGAAATCTTGCCATCGGCATGAATCATCAACTCTTCACGGTTAAGTTTAAGCCCCGGAAGATTGTCTGATGTCGGCGCAGGCGCTTCGAGAGCAACGGGTGCCTCCTGCTTCAAGGTCATCACAGGTGTGGCTACTACCGTTTCAGGTACCGGCTGAGGCGCTGGAATTACAATGGGTGCTACCTTAGGCGTGACCGCACTTGGCGCCGGAGCCGTTTGAACGATGCGCGTTTGAACCGCAGGCGCAGGGATTGCAAGAGGCCGTTGTTGGAGTACCGGCGTACCCCGCTGCATTAAGTAATGACGTGCTTGATTTTGCAGGTTCATCATCTGAGCTTGAATACGCGCTTGCTCGTTTAAGAACCGCGCATGTGCATTGGCAAGGTTTTGATGCGCGCGAACAAATGGGTTTGAAGAGGCCGCAGGTTGGCCCTGTATTGCCATCGATGAAGCGTGAACCGCCACAGGGGTTACGACTGGCACTGATGCCGTATGGACGGGTTGCGCAGGTACAGGTACCGGCGTGGCAAGGACCTCTTGCTTCGGTTGAGCGGGCATAACTGCTGCCAATTCTGGCGCTGGCTGCATCACATACTCAGCATGTAAATTTGGCTGTTGAGGCAAAAGAGATTCTTCGTGAGAAGGCTGCGTCATGGTGTGTTCCTGAATCTTAAGGTCCGGAAATCGGAAGTCTGGCAAATGCGCCGAAAAAGAAAGCGTGGGTTCATTGCTATGGCTTAGAGGCTCAATGGTTCGTGATTGCTCGGGTCGCCGGACGCAAAGCGCCGTATGCTGGCCACCGAGCGCGCTCGAAGATACTCGCAATAAAGAACCATCATGGTGGTTTTCAACCAATGCTAAAATAGCTGCACTGATTTCAAGAAGGCCAGAAGCCGCATGAGGTTTACCAACCCGTTCCAGAATTGAGCGGGAATCGAAATCCGCAGCATCTGGTTGGTCATCTTCAAGTATTGCGTAGATTCTTCGGCCCGCTTTTTGGGCATCATCCAAACGCTCAAGAACAAGAGTAACTGCTCCATCAGCGAGCCGCGTGTGGTGGCCCAAACCTTTGAGTGCTGCCGCATGAACCTTTTCGGCGCTTACATCCACCGCGCCAACCACGGCCGTATTAACTTCACCGCTGCGAAGCGCCCGCATCGCCACTTCAAGTGAACGCACACCGGAGAGTTCTTCCGAAGAAATAGCAAAACCAAACGAAGTGAAATCAAATTGACTGCTTAATCGATTGGCAACGATATTAGGCATGGTTCCAAGCACACCGGGAGACTCAAGCACCGGAACAATCTCATCCTGAAGTGTTTGAAGCTGGGACTTATCTAAGCCAAGCCGGGTCGCCCAATCCTTGAGTCGCCAACGCGCTCCGTAGCGTGCCACTTCCGGGTCACAGCCCATACCCATGAGTACACAGGTTTCTTTGGGATTCACGGTGCCAGCGTCGTTCAATGCTTCCTGAGTGGCCGAAAGCATCATGAGCTGCTGCCCGAGCGCCTGCTTCAAGTCGTTGGGTGGAAACTTGAGGCCCTTCATAGGCAATGTAATGGTATCGGTACGACTGCCGAGAGGTGCTTTTGAAAAGAGCTTACTTGAGAGTTCGGATACGCCTCGGGCTTGGCCGAGTATGGAGCCCATACCCACAACAGCAAGCGGTACCGAAGCCGCAATTTGAGAAGTTGTATTAACGATTTGCTGAGGCTGATACTCTTCCAAGATCAGGTGAGCGTTGTTACCGCCAAAACCAAATGCACTTAGGCCCGCTTTTCGGGTCCCCTCACTGGTCCAAGGCTTGGCTTCTGTCACCAAATTAAATCGACTGCCATCTAAAGTATGTTCTTCACTCAGGGTTGGTGGAAGCGTTTTGTTTTCCATCGCACCAAGAACTTTTAAGAGTCCGGCAATACCGGCCGCCGTGATGGCGTGACCCATATTTGATTTGAGGGAACCAATGTTTAAGTCTGAATGTTCAGCAAACACCTTATCCATACTCTTAAGTTCAGTAGCATCGCCCACAGTGGTTCCGGTGGCATGACACTCAACGAGCGAAACGTCTTCGGGACGAATACCCGACATTTCGTACGCCGCTTTCATGGCCCGAACTTGTCCGTCACTTGACGGTGCGAGAAATCCGTTGCCTCGGCCATCGTTGGAGACTCCAACACCGCGGATAACACCTAAAATTTTGTCGCCAGAGGCTTCTGCATC
>JABJBS010000002.1 GCA_018668695.1 Deltaproteobacteria bacterium | reverse complement strand
GGATATCAGTCGTACCATGGCGCAAAGGTTTCGAATAAGAGGCAGGGCAATCGGATAGTCTTCCTCGGCTTCACCCTCTGAAAGTTTGCCAAGCGTGAACTGCTTAGCAATGACCACACCCGCCCCGAAGAGTGTGGTGACAGAAAGCCACGCAGGGTAAGCAAGTATCCACATCAAGACTGTAGCGGGAAAATGATCAGCTGTGGAAGGTAATAACCCAAGGAACTCGCAAGTACCAAAGAGCATTCCTCCGAGTGCCAAAGGCCAAAGCAGTGTGGCGCTTACGAGATGCGTGAATCGTTCCTTGCCTGAAACCCGAATGGGCTGAGCTGATTCATCGCTGCTCTGGGTTGCGGGTATACCGCGGGCAATTGCCTTGGAGGCTATCCGGTGACCCATGGACAACACAGCGTGAGAATCAAGAAGCGCCCCCTCGCCCAGGCTGGCACCAGGCTCAACAATTCCCCGGCTCCAAACGGCACTATTCTCGCCGAGATTAGTTGTTGCTAGAATAAGTGACCCATCCACAAACATGTGTGCACGCACCCGTCCGCGGTTTCTGACGTAGGCTTGTTTGCCAACCTCGAGCAGGTCGGCATCAATGAGTGAGAAGCTTGGAGCAGAACCACCAAAGGGTGTTTGAGCTCCCGACGAGACATTTGCGCCGAGGGCATTGAGTAGCCAAGGACCCATGATGGTATCACTAAAGGGTGCCCATACAGTTTGCTGACCAAATCGAAGGAAGAGGTTACCAAGCCACCAACGAAGATGTGTCCGACCGTAAAGTGGGTAGCGCCCGGGTCTTAATTTACCGACCAAGATGTGTTTGGCCAAAACTGAGATGCTGGTGAATGCTGTTGTGAAGAGCATATACCAAATCGGGATGGATGCGATGGCGAGAGGGATGCTGGAGGTGTCGATAAATGAGACTCCCCAGCTTCCAACTTTTGCACAGGTGGCGAGTGAAACGGCCAAAGCGATAAATCCGAAGAATTGAACAATGACCGCGGCGGGTCCAGGTAAAGGGCTCTCGCTGCTTTCAGGCAGTGATTCGATAAATTTTCGCCGTGATGGTCCCGAATCGGGAACGTTTTGTCCACTGGTTGCATCTTGGGTGGGTGAGGATGTGTCAGCCTTGACCTCATTGCCGCCGGCAGCTTCAAACAGGAGCTGTGCTAAAAAGTCAGAGAGCTCCCCAATCGTCTCCATCTGCAAGAGCACCAAAATATCAACCTCGTCCCGCAGCTTGGGAGGCAGGCGTGTGGCAATAGCATTGGCAAGGCGGGCAAAGTGCAGAGATGAAAGTTGAATATCGCTGAGTTTGGTATCCTCACTCAACTCTTCAGGTAGATCTGAATCGATAACGCTGCTTAATAGCTTGATCAGGTTCCGAACGATTTCTTCGGGTGTACTCCCGAAGCCTTCGTTAGCTTCGTCTTCTGTACGCTCTTCAAAAGGTTCATGAAGTGGAATCGGTGGATTCAGAATTTCCACACTGCGGCCTGCTCCCACAAGGCGATTAACAGTTTCCAGAGCGGTAACGATGGCATCTTCGTGAAGTGTTAAGCCGCGGCTCCAGCTGCCGCAAAAGTGTACGGCCTGTTTACCTTGGAGTTCGTTGAGTTGCTTACGCAGCTTCTGAGTGTGTGGTGTAACCTGGACATGCTCGAAAGCAAATGAATCCGGACCCGTTTCTCTTCCGGCTGCCGCATAATCATAAACTGCATATATCGGTGTTTGACCGTCCCGGGTGCACTTCTTATTGATGACCATTGGTAAGGTGTGCGTGAGGTCGGAAATACCTTCGTCCTCGGGCGGCAACTTGATGGTTAAGAGTTTCGGGAGTTCGCAGCCAAGCGGAGATTCTTTATATATTTTGACGACACTTACGGTGTGGTGGAACCCACCCAGCACTTCGGTCTCATCCTGAGTGGCGTGACCGTTAAGAACCGTCAGGGCATGATGGGGTTGAATGGCCAGGACGAGGTGGCCTGAAGTGAACTCCTCGGCCGAACCGTCTTCGCCCGTACCTGTGAGGGTCACTGAGTCGATATTTCTTGCGGTGGTAACGACTGAGATCTCGGTTTGGATTCTCACGCCCTTTTGCCTGAGGATTTTCTCAAACTGGGACATGTATTCCTGATTGTCGACTTTGAGCAATTCAATGGATTCAGACTTTTCACGGGCGGCGTTATTGAGCCACATCCAGGCCAGTAGACGAGCAGGGTAGTCCAGGTAGTATTGGAGTGGGTGCCCAGCAAAATAGTGAATCACTCCACCCACAAACCAAGTGGAAAGAAATTCATTAGACAGCTTCAATCGGCCAATAAGATCTCCGACGGTTTCTCCGTCCGACTCAGGTCTATCCAAAGCTTGAGTCAGTGCGACGATGAATCGTTTGGCTTCTTCTTCCGTATCAAGGCCAGGTTGAGTCCAACCTTGCCCTTCTCGCCACCAACCTACAAAGGGTGAGTTGAGCCAGTCATCGCCTTGTCCATGGGATTTAGGTTCAACATCGAGCGCCTCTAAGAGAGCGATAAGGTTTGGCCATTGGGCTCGGCGAAATGCTCCGAATGCCGGCTCACGCATATGCTGGCCACCCAAAACTTCTTTCGTGCAGGCATGACCGCCAAGTGATGCGGAACGTTCGAAAACCGTGACTTGATAACCGAGGTCCGAGAGTTCCAAGGCCGCCCTGAGGCCGCTTGCACCGCCGCCGACCACTGAAACCTTCATGTTGTTTGGAACATGGTGGGCTAGTTTTGAGTTTTGCGGAGCCTGCACATGGCGGTAGATCTCACGCCGAATTCTGTTAAGACGGCCCAAGGGTAAATAGGCCGCATCGCTTACGGAAAATGGGTGGAAGCGCATTGTGTCGTCATGCTTGGGCTGAACCGATTGGGACCGAACATGCAGCTCGCCGATGACCGTATAAGGCGTGGTCCATTCAACCAAGGTATCGTTGACCGGCGTGATATCCGGGTGGGATGCCTTTTGAATAGATAACTCAAGCACAATGTCTTGTTGAGCATGGGAAAGTAGAAGCTTAAGGCGAGTGGCCCTTGCGTGTTGGTCTGTGGCCGCAGCAGATTCAAGAGCTTCGTATTTGGTGCGATGCTCCGCGCTTAAAATAGATTGAGTATTTTGCCCTGGGGCTGGCTCAAGGCGAAACTTCACGGCTTGATTGTTTTCCCAGCCATACGCGCTGATGGTGTAATAGGGCTGAAGCAGTGCATCTGATGAGCCGTGTTCTTCGTTCTCTGCGGCGGAATTAACCAGTTTGACGGCATCGTTGGGAATCGTAGTCGTTGTAAGAAAGAGAAGGTCATGCAACGTTTTGCCATCGCGATGAAACTTAATGGCCAAACCGCCAGCGCCGAATCGAGTGGATAGCCGAACGATAGCTTCATGTGCTCCGTTACCACTGGCAAAGACACCTGCCGTGGCAATGTTCTCTTTCGGGATATAGCTCGCATGAAACGTACCGATATGGACGTCTTGATCTGGCGTGGTTGCTTCACCGCCGCTTGCGTCATAACGCTCGGTGAGTTCTTTAACATCGCGTGTGTCTCGTGCGAGGTTTTGGCGGTTGTCGTGAAACGGGCAACCTGAGGCGCCAGAAGGTGGCGCTGCCGACTGTATCGCGTTTTCTCCCTTGCCATCGATAAGCGCCCCGATAAGATCTTGGAAAGGGCAAATCAAAATGGTGGAACCATTGTTTTCATCGGCCAAGTCTTCTGACCAGTACCACACGCCTACGTAGTCGCCGTTATCGTCTTCATTAAGTGATAACATTGAGCGAACTGTCGTAAAGTTTGTTCCAGGCTCATCGTTTTCACTTATGGTTTTAATGCCGAAGCCGGGGCCAAGTACTTGCTCATCATTCCCTATTTCAACCGTCTGTTCTAAATTGAGAATGACTTGATTGAGTTCGAGAAGCTCAGCGGGGCCCCAATTGAGGTCTTTCCAAAGAAGAGCAAACGGTGTGGGGTGGGCCAGTGCATCGTAAAATGTTTGATGAGTTTGCAATAAGGCATCGGTAAACGTTTGCGACTGCGCGGGTAGACGTAAAACCATCCCATCCGCAAAACAGCCAATGATTTGCTCTGTTTCGGGCCGCCGAGCGGCCACAGGCATACGTACCAGTAGTTCATCTGCGAGGGTAAGCCCACTCACTTTACCTAGGACTTGGGCGTAAACTGCGGTGAATAGCACATTGAGGGATGTCTTGTAGCTTTTGGCAAGTGAGCGCAACGCGTCGATATCTTTGGCGCGTATGATGAACCGCTCTTGGTAAGCCCGAGCACGTAAGGTGGTGGGCGGTGCTAAGCGGGGCAAGGGTCTTTCTAGCTTGGCTCGCCAATACTCAAGATGGCCTTTCCAATGGTCTGCTTCTAAATCTTCTAGCTGCCAATATGCGGCATCTAGTTGCTGAGGTGTATGATGCTCTCCAAGTTCAGGTTCGGATGAGACAACGCCTAAAGCTTTGCCAAGCTTAGTCCAAAAATGTCGTAGGAGAAGACCGGTAGACCATCCGTCGGAAATCGCGTGGTGAACGACAATGAGTAAAATTGCGCGTGTGGGGGACCGGCGAATAACACGCACCCTCAAGACACGCTCGGTAATATCGATGGGGGCATCCACTTGAGCCCGGGCTAAGAGAGTTGCTTCTTTGTCGGAGGATGCCGGAAACTCAAAGAACGAATGGAGTGGCAGTTCCCGTAGTATGGACTGCTCGAATTGTCGCGGTCCTATTTGCCTAAATTGTGTGCGCAGCGCGCTGTGCTCAGCCGCAAGTTCTTGGAGAACCGTATTCACCGTTTGGCTGGATATGGGTCCATCAAGCCACCGTGCTACTGCAATATTCCATTCGCCGGTGGGTTCTCTAGATAAGAAATGTGAAACCAGAATACTTTGCTGGGCTAAGGTAACCGGGTGACCTCGTAAGGTCCAGTCCATCTCGGGGATGAGTTCGCGGCTTTCGGTTTTCTGTGGGGGTGCCGAAAGCGAAAGTCCCGATTCGCCCAAGATATCGATGATAAACTCTATGAGTTCACCAACGGTCTCCATGTGCAAAAGTTCAGAAACGTCGAAGTCCTCGGGGCCCGCCATCTGGTCGCTTAGGGCATTGGCCAACCGAGCAAGGTGGAGCGAAGAAGTTACGACTCCTTGGAGCTCGGTTTCTTCGGTAATTTCGAGATCTTTGCGGTGAGGCAATATCTCATGAATCATCTCCTCGATACTTTCCAGGATGGCCGCCCGTGAACCGCCGAGCTTCGTCGTACTCGACTCTTTCCAGGATTCGAAGGGAGCGGGAAGGGCAACCGGTGTATCTAATACCGGGTAAGCGAACCGCTCTCCGAGGATTCTATTGGCACTTTCTATGCCGGTGACAATGGCATCTTCGTGAAGCGTAAGCCCTCGGCTCCAGCTACCGCAAAAGTGTATGTGGTCGACTCCCTGAATCTCCGGGAGTCTCTGTCGCATCCGCTGCGTTTCGGGATTGACGCGAGCATGCTCGAAAGTAAAGGTTTCACCTTTGATGCGACTCTTGTCCGCATGAGCGTAGTCATAGGTCGCAAAAATCGGGGTTTTGCCATCGCGTACACACGGCTTGTAGATTGTAATAGGAAGCGTGTCGGACCGCGAAGGAGTGGGTTCATTTGCGTTTGGAAGTTCCACATTGAAGAGCTTCCAGCTGTCGGGGTTGGCCGATAATGCGCCGGGCTCTTTGTGGATGATAACCTTATCAATGGTATGTTCAAAGCCACCGAGTATTTGTAACTCAGCTTCGCTTGCGCAATTGGATAGAACGCTTAAAGCATGATGAGGCTGTATCGCGAGAATAAGCTTGGAGAACGACGCCTGGGTTTGTTCGGTGCCCTCGAGGTTTAGTTTTATACATTCATCAGACCGCTCAATGACTCTTGCTTGAACGCCGGTGTGTATTTTAACTCCTAAATGCCTGAGCTTTTCTGCAAACTGTTGAATATATGTATCGTTGTCTACACGAAAAAGTTCGATGGGTTCGTCGTCGATGCGGTCGGCATTGTTGAGCCACATCCAAGCCAATAGCCTAAGCGGGTAGTCTAAATAGGTTTGGAGTGGATGCCCGGCGAAGTAGTGGATGATGCCGCCAATAAATCCTTTAAGCAAAAACTCATCTGACACCTCGAGTTCGTCAAAGAGTTCACCTACGGTTCGTCCATCAGCTTCTGGGTCCCGTAGAGCCCGGGTGAAGGCCAGGATAACCTTTTGCATGGTTTCCATAACATCAGGGTTTCGTTCGATGTTGTGACCGCCTTTAGCAAACCATCCGGCGAAGGGTGAATCGAACCAGTCGTGGGCTGCGCCGTGTGAGATGGGCTCGACATTAATTTCTTTCAATAAAGCCCAAAGGTTTGGCCACTGTCTGGCCCGGAAGGCACCAAATG
>JABJBS010000001.1 GCA_018668695.1 Deltaproteobacteria bacterium | reverse complement strand
TATACCTTTAACCAGAAAAACGATGAGCAGTACCTCGATCGCTGCAATGGGCGAATCGGTCCCGACGGAACTTATCGCTACCATGAAACGGCAGGATTCCCGTACATTCTCGGGTGTTTTACTGGAACTGCTACGGGCGCGGGCGCAGAAGAAGGCGGCGGTATGGGCGGTGGTCCAGGAGCGGGCGGCCCGGGGGGAGATATGGATTGCGAAGAGGGAGAAACTGAGCGGTGCTGCGGCGATGGCGTCTGTGACGGTCCCGAGACCGCTGATATCTGTCCCGAGGATTGTGCGTAATGAGATGGCCGATTGTTGCTGCCTTGCTCCTTCTTTCAAGCTGTGGTGAGCCGCTGAGCGAGGCCGAGACGCAGAGCGAATTCACGCCAGGTCCACACCAAGTGGATTACCATGTGAGCTGGGATACCGAAGGGGTTCTCTTTTCGGAGAGCGGATTCGAGCTTACCAACAACCTGGGCTACGACATCGAGGTCACTACCGGTTATTTGGTTTTTTACAGCACGCAGCTCGTTCCCTGTGAAGATGAAGAAGGTTCTGAGCTGACGAGCATCGATTGGGGGAAGTGGTGGGGGAGGCTGATTGGAGTTCGCACCGCGCACGCGGGTCACGGCGAGGAAGATCTTGATGCCTCGGTGGTGGCTCAGTCTTATGTTGAGGATTTGACCGAGCCGGTAAGCCAGCAGGTTGGTAGCCGTACCATTGAGGGCACCCTGTATTGCCAGATTCACTACTTGGTAGCGCGGGGCGGGACAGGAACGCTTCAATTGCCTCAGGAACAAGACATGGTTGGTTCCAGTCTTTACCTAGAGGGTACTTGGGCGGTAGAGGGCGGTGAAGCGCAGGCGTTTACAATATCGAGCTCCGTGGCTTACGGTACCCTGTCGAATTTGTATCCCAGCGCATTCTATGGGTCGGCCGACCAGGAACTCCAAGTTGATGCGAGTCAAACGGGCGCGCGGATTGAAATTAAGAGAAATCTTTTGGGACTCTTCGCCGACACTGATTTCAAGGCGATGAGCGATGCCCAACTTGAGCGGCGCATCTTACAAAACGTCATTGAGTACACAGAGTTTCAGGTCGACCTGGTACCCTGAAGTTTGTTCAAGATCTTGGATTTGCCTTCAAGGGTTCCTATATTACGACACGAAACTTTCTATTCAGGAGACAGGTTATGTTCAGTCGTCGATTGTGTGAGATTTTTTGTGTGGGTGCAGTATTCGCAATGAGTGCCACTGCTTTTGCCCAAGACCTTGTAGGTAAGACAGCCCCAGCTTTTTCTCTTGTTGACCAAAATGGCAAGACCCATACGCTGGCAGATTATTCAGGAAAGACAGTCGTCTTAGAATGGACCAATCCGGGATGCCCATTTGTGGTTCGCCATTATGAGGCAGGCACGATGAAGCGCGTGGCCGAAGATGCCGCGAAGGATGATGTTGTGTGGCTTGCTGTAAACTCATCTTATTTTACGAAAACAGCCGAAAGCACCGAATGGGCGAAAAAGCATGGTCATACGTTCCCCACACTCCACGATGCGGATGGCAAAGTCGGCAAAGCTTACGGGGCAGTGACCACGCCGCATATGTTTGTCGTGAATGCTCAAGGGCAAGTTGCATACGAAGGCGCGATTGATTCGGATGCGTGGGTAAAAGATGCGAAGGCAACGAATTATGTGGCATCTGCACTGGCTGATTTAAAGGCTAAGCGGGCTGTGGCCAAGAACCACGTCAAACCCTACGGCTGCAGCGTGAAGTACAAGCGTTAGAGTTCTCTCTTCCCGCGTTGAATGCCTGAGCCCTGTCGACCGGTACGGTTTTCAGAGTAGGCCCCAAAACCACCGAACTACAATAGCCTATTTACGGGTATGACGACGTGTGATGCGCGAGAATGCAGGCTTCACTACGTTAAGCGCACGAGGCTGAGTGACCTGACTCTCGAGCATCGAGAGTTGATTCGGTAAAACGACAAGAAGCAATGAGGAGAGCGCCACTGTCTCGTGGGGCTGCGCCACCGGGGTATCGATACGCCGCAACATCACGTCCGTTACTTTCGCTCTGATTTCGGCGTCGCCCGGCAGAGGGTTTGCCTTTTGTGCAGCCCGATCTGCGAGGTGACCCATGGCGTGTAAGAGAACCCTTTGAGTTGATGGATCAGTGGATGGTGTAAGCATCTGATTGAGAACCTCAAAGGCTTGAAGCTGCCTCGTCTTACCAAGCCCGATGATCGCTGATTCTTGAAGCAGACCCGTTGTGGTCTGAGCAATTTTTTTAAGCCTGGTGACCCCCTCTAGATGACGGGCACTTCGACCGTAAAGTACGCAGAGAGCAGGATGAATTTGCAGGTACTGCCGATTTTCTAGAGCGTAAGCCAATGCGGCTTGAGCGTGGGGACTTTGCTGATGGGTTAACGCCGAAGCGGCTCCAACTTGGAGGGCATTGAGGACTTGGGCTTGCCAGTGTTCTTTGTCTTGCTCGCTTAGATGAGATGGGAATGATTGCACTGGAACCAGCTCAAGCGATGGCTGAAGCAAGGCTTGAATCAGCAGCCCATCATGGAGTTTGAGACGTTTAATCGCTCTGACCGCGATGGGCCGTTGAACTCTTGCCTTGAGGTAATTCTCTGGGGCGAGGTCTTCGAGGGTTCGAAGGCGGGTGTAATCGCTTGCGTGATTGGCTTTGGCGTCGGCGATAACTTCAGTGAGCAGAGCAGGCAGCTCATTCTTTGCCATCGCGCTGCTTGGTAAAATCAAAGCAAGGTAAAGTGCGCTTGTAATTAGAAATGAAATTGCGCGGTTCATGGTGTCACCTCATCTTCCAGCCACCACTTGGTGGTCATGGGCGTGCGTTCGACGGCCGTGCCGCAGTGGGCTTCGCCATATTGAACATGGTATCCGTAAAATACATCGACGAACTCAAGCGTTAGCCCTGTTCCGTTGAGTGAATTTCGAGTGGCCTCTTGCCAGTGGTCCAAACCATTCTCCAGGGGTCCCTCGGGATCAGGCAAAAACAAAGTGTTCCCAGCTGTGACGAGATTCTGAATGCCGGGATTCAATGCAATGCTTAAATCGATGTTGTTGTAATTGTCTGCTTCATAGAGCACGGGAACTCTTAAAAAGTCTTCGTCGGGCAATCCCGTTGCATTTTGAATAACGGTTTGGATGCTGTCGATCCGTGCCTGAACCCTTGCATTGTAGCTCATCAGCTCTTCATCTTGGAGCAAGGTCGTTACGGTAGACTCATAGTTGCGCCGGTCGGTGAAGATAGACAAGCCGCCTTTTCCTTCAGCCGCTAAATCTTCAAGTACATCTTGGGCAAGCTGCGGCGAGGCGATGACGACTTTTGAGCCGGTGATTACGGCCCCTTCCCAAACAGGAACCACTTGAAAAATCTCATCAATGTGCCCAACAACAAGCCACTCCGATGAAACTTCAAGAGCGGGGCCTTGAACCTCTTGTGCATCCATCCAGGCCACCTGTGAAGGTTCCATAGAGTCGCTGTAGTTTACGCCATTGATGGTACCACCGCTGCCGCCTCCGTAAATCATACGACCTACCGGGTAATTGCCATCGGGGCCGTTGTGGGGCGCGAGCACTTCAAGGTTTCCTCCGTAGTTCAAAGATGTTTCGCTGCCGTCACCGCCGGGGTAGGCCATGGCGCGGTTGGGTCCGAAGAGTTCATTGCGAACAAACCCAAGAAGCTCTCTTCTTCGTTCTACTTGTAAGTGGGTTTTGATTTCATGCCACCCATCCACATGCGGAACCACTTGATAGGCGGGCTGTACGGTATCTTGCACCCATCTATCCCCGCGGTACGTTTCCGATGGGACATCGACCGTCTCGTATCCGATGCTCTCATTTTGGGTAAATGCCTGCCATAGAAACTCAGTCTCACCTTCGTTTTGATTGGTGATACGCATCATGTGCAAGCGTTCGGGGGTTTCTAAATTCGTCGTGAAGATAACCGGAGTGACCCGCAGCGACATGCTTTGCTTTGCTAATACCAAAGGCAGCTCTGGCACTGTCATGTTCCCACCGGTGGGTGCGCAGTCGGCGATTGAGCCTGCTTCAAAGGCATCCGCGCCGCAAAAGAAGTAGTCGCAGTCACCGAGCTGGGTGCCTGTGCAATCGGGGTCGACAGCCCCGCATCCACAGTCACAGCCGTCTCCAGCTCCTTGAAACCGTGGGTCGCAGCTCCAGACCCCAGCTTCCGCGGCTCTAACTGCTGATTGAGGCGGTGTGAGAGTAAGCGTGCCGGCTTGGTATTCGGTGTCGCCTTCTCTCACTTCGATCACGAACTCCACCCGCCCATCCCAAGTGGTGGTTCGCACCGCGAGTGCCTCGATTCCCAGTGTGACATCTCCGTCTCGCATCACATCTGCGGGCAATTCGATGGCCTCGTGAGAACCGTGAGATAAAATCACAGCAGGTGCTGGGCTGAGTTGCCAGATGTTGATCCGTTTGGCAGCAGTGGCGTTGGTTATGTACATGTAGACCTTAGCATCGCTTGGTAGGTCTGGAGACTGAGCTAAGGTCAGCCGCGAGATGTCGAGCGAGTCAGGATTACCGTTGATGATCGCATCCCAGCTGTCTAAGGTTCCATCGGAGTCGTCGTCGTCTATATTTGCAAGAATCAGGGTATCAGCCGCGGTTGCTCCCTCAGGAATAATGTCGGCATCATTGACGGCGCCGTCTCGATTTGAATCCGAGAGAAAGGAGGGCAGGAGGTCGGGTTCTCCTGAGCAGCCGAGTAGTCCCATAATGAGAAATGCTGGTATGGTTTTCGCGATGGTTACTTGGTGCATGAGTGGTCCTAACGACTTGATGTGGCAAACGATATTTTCACTAGCGTAGCGCAAAGCGGGTGGGTAGCAACCTAAATAATCTCAGCGGTCACCAGGGAATCTTGTTACCGTCCCAATTTTTGAAGCATCCCGTCTCTTCTTGCCTGAGCTCATTAATAACATTGAGGATGTTGTGGGCGCTTTCATCGGGAGTCCATACTTTATGTTTAACGCCAGACAGGAATAACTTGGATAGTTCGGTTTCTGTGGTGCCAGGATGGATGGCGGCGACCCGTGTTTTGTAACCGCTGCGTTTGAGCTCGATGGAAATGGTTTTGAGAAACATATTCAGGGCAGCCTTGGAGGCTCGGTAGGCATACCATCCACCCAGCTCATTGTCTGAGATGCTGCCCACCATGGCCGATAAAGCAACGAAGCATGATGGTTGATTTCTGGATAAAAGACTCTTGATATGTTTGGCGACCATCGGTGTGATGAAGGCGTTGGCGGTGAAAACTTCGGTGAGCTGTGAGAGATTAATATCGCGCAGTGATTTCTCTGGTTTGCCTCCCGGTGCGTGAAGTATTCCCGGCGCAACCACCACGAGATCAAGCAACCCGTTTGGTGCCTCGGCTCCTATTATTTTTGCAACCTCTTGCAAGTCAGTTTCTTGGGCGGGCTCTACTTGTAGAGCGCGGAGTTGTTTTGGGAATTGCTTATGCAGTCCCAATAAAGATGACGCTTTTTCAGGTGTGCGGTAGGTCGCCCAAATCTTCAGGTTCGGATTTCGCTCCAACAATTGTGTGACGATCCCTAAGCCGATGCCGCGACCGCCGCCGACGATCAGCGCTGATGAGATGGTCTCAATGCTGAAGTGGTTGTCCATATCGTTTCCTCAACTTAGGTAGGGTATGTGTGATGAGAACGACCAGGGGTTTAAACTGCTTTGGATCGTCCCTTCCTTGAACTAAGGAGAAACGGGATGGGCTACTACGACCACTACGCCACGCACAGCATCGATCAACCGATCGTGTTGCTGGGACCTCCTTGGAGCGGGGCTGTGAGCTCGGCAGCCTGGATTGCGAGCATCACGGGAATCCGATTTGTTGATCTCGATCGCCTCGTGGAGCACCGCCTTGGCTGTTCCATCCCGAGTTTAGCGAGCCGAGCGTTGGAGAACACATTTCGCGATCTTCAGCTCGATATTCTACGACAAGAGCTGCCGAAGACCCCCTACGGTATTTTCGTAACGGAAGATGTTGGGTTTTGGCCCACGCTTAAAGGGCTTACTCAGTTGAGTCACTACTCTTTGGGGATCTCACCAAGCCCGGAAATTCACTACCGGCGGTTCAAGAACCGTAAGGAAGATAAAACGAGTCACCCATTTGACGAAAGGCCATGGCTGGCCGACGTGCCCGAGACCTTCCACGGTTTTTGTCAGTGGCGAGACGAAATGCAGGGCAGCTCCCGCGTGGCCAACCATGTCTTGGGAGTCGACACGACGGAGGCTCTAACACTTGGGCGTTCTATTGTTGCTCACTTAACGGCTCAAGGGATTTGTTCTGAGGCAGGTGTATAAGTGAGGAATCTCGGGCTGGTGGTCTGTTTGGTGATGTTTGGGGGCTGCTTTCCCTCGAGTCAGGACCTCTACGACGCTGAGCCTCGCTTCAATGCCAAACCAAGCTCGGTTCTCTTTTTCAAAAATACGCGGTCTGTATTTTACGATTGGACGGAGAAAAAAGATACGAGCATCGAGCTTTTCTACCCTTCCAAGCCCACTGTCGCTCAGGGTCAACCCGGTTACCGATGGTTTCTCGCTTACAACCGAACTCAGGAAACGGCCTATGTGTTCAACGAGGCTTCAAAAGCATTAGAGTCTGACCCTTGCAAGCAGATAGAGTGGCATTGGAACCGAGAGGTAAATGAGACGACACTGATAGCGACTCGCAGTTGTCCAGGGATTTACCCCGAGGAAAACTTTAAGTTCCTGGTCCAGTCCTACAGCCAGCTTGATGCTGACCGAGTAGGTTATTTGCGGCTGGCAAGCGGAAAGTTAAGTCCACTCTTTCCGACATTGGAGAACAAGCGCCGCTTTATGCGTTTGGTGCGCGATTATTTAGAGCTGGTAGATGTGATTTGAGTAAAGCGACCGCCGCTTCGGCGAGGTTTTGTGGTTTTTCTAAAGACCTTCGATTAGACCCTGGCCATTTCCCTCGGTCGTCCCCAAGTTAAACCTGGAGACAATATGAAAGTAGCAATTGTAGGAGCAGGCCTCACAGGAGCCACCCTGGCCCGAGAGCTCGACGCCTTGAACATCGCTGTATCGGTTTTCGATAAGGCACGCGGGGCCGGAGGACAATGTTCCACCCGCCGTTCCGAGGAGGGTATCTTTGACCACGGTGCGCCCTACTTTACCGTTTCAAGCCCTCACTTTTTAGAACAAGTCAGAGCGTGGGAACAGGCAGGTGTTGTCTCTGCGTGGCAACCCAAAGTGGTCTGCAGTAGCTCCTTCGGGCTGGTGTCGGCACGAGCGACCAGTATTCGCTATTTGGGAATACCGGGAATGAACGAATTATGTAAGCAGCAGCTGGGTGAAATTGCACCGCAGTTTTCGTGCCGGGTAGCAAAAATTTCTTATGAAGACGATCGCTGGAAACTAGAGAGTGAAGATGGCCAAGACTTGGGGCACTTCGATGCTCTGGTATTGACAGTGCCCCCCGCGCAGGCGGCAGCTTTGTGCAGCCCTTTTCCTGAATATGTCGATGAACTTTGCGCCATGAGGACGCAGTCGGTTTGGGCGGCCATGCTTTGTTTTGAAGAGCCACTGGCGACCAGCTGTGATGAGATTGTTTTCGAAAAAGGACCGCTTGCGAAAGCGATTCGAAACAGTTCCAAGCCGAACCGAAACCCGGGTGAGAACTGGGTCTTACACGCTTCCCACGATTGGACGGCGGAAAATTTAAACCTAACAAAGGACGAATCTGCTGAAATTCTCTGGGAGACTTTTCGAGATGCCTTGGGGATTGAAGACCGTCGTCCAGCCAGGTTGATAGGCCACCGATGGCTCTATGCCCAGCCCTACCAACAAGCCGACTACCAACCACTTGTTTGTGAGAAACGACGCCTCATGGCAACAGGATCATATACGCGAAGCGGCACACTGGAAGGGGCTTGGCTGAGTGCCCAAAGAGCTGCAGAGGAAATTAAAGAATGGAACTCGGAGGCTACGCCTTGAAATTTATTTAGGGTGTACCCCCGTTATTAGTAGAACTTACATAGGCAGGGCACAGCTTAACCGCTCCCAGGGCTCTGCGTGGAAAGAAAGGTCATCTAGATGTCTAGACCTTCACCGCGCAATTGCGAGACCGTAGCGCCGAAGAAACAGTGGTTTAAACGTGGGGGCCGTTACCGGACCCTTAATCAAGAACAAGAACAAGATTCGCTCACGCGATTTATGGAAGCACGCGAGCAGCTTCGGGCCCTGGTGGAAGCCAGCCCGCTAACTGTGAACTTCCTCGATTCGATGCGGAGGGTTGATATTGTCGACCCGGCGGGTCCGGAATCGGCCTCGGGAAATCAAGCTTCAGGAGACCCAAACACTAAGAAAGAGCTACGGATTCAGCACAAGCTTCAAAAGCTTCGCGCGGAACACCTGGAGCTTTCGCGTCTTGAGCAAAGCCAGAAAGCCCCGGCATCCGTGGCTAGGCGGCTCAAGACCATTTCAAAATCCTTGTCCAAAGAACTTGCCAAAATGCAGCTCACTGAGGACTCGGTGCAGAATATTGGGGCATACATCTTAAAGCTTCATGAAAAGGCTTTGCACCTTCGTATGAAGGTCTCTCAAGGCCGTCTGGAAATGAAGGATTGTGAGGAGTTTGAAGCCAGATACGTGACCAGCCTCGATTATCTTCGAGGGTTCGCTATTAAGGTCCAGGCGCAGGTCGACGCCATGAGTGTGGCCACGAACGAAATCATCGAGCACTGCGTCCCGATGGTGATTCGCGTTGCCGGGAATTACCATCGCCATGATTTCCAATTGGATGATTTAGTTCAAGAGGGAATGATGGGGGTCTTGATCGCCTTAGAGCGATTCGACCTAGGACGAGGTGTGCGATTTAAGACCTACGCGAACTATTGGGTCAGGCAAAGCGTTGGACGCTCTGTTTTAGACAGAGGCCGAAAAATACGCGTACCGCGGCATGCCATGGCGATGTATTCACGCGTAATGAAGACCCGTAGCTACTTGTCGGAGTACGCCGATGATGTATCAGCCCAGGATATCTCCGGAGCACTCAGAGTGCCTCTCCAGAGTGTGGAGCGGGCTTTAAACATGGTGCAGCAACCTCTATCACTCGACGTGGCATTGGGCGGCGGAGAAGGGGGAACGATTGCAGACTTTCTAAGCGATGATGACGCATTCGATCCCGAAGAAGAAACGATGTTTCATCTTCTCTCCGATGAGATTAAGGAAGTTCTTAGCGAGCTACCTGAGCGTGAAGCTCGAATTATCCGCATGCGATATGGATTTGGTGAACCCAAACAATATACACTCCGAGAACTCGGAGAAGCGATGGGCATCAGCCGTGAAAGAGTGAGGCAGCTTGAGCAGCAGGCTCTGGGTCGCATCCGAGCCAGTTCTCATATTGGGAACCTTCGAGAATTTTTAGGAGCAGGTGGCTCTCATTTCGGGTCTCAAGATCAGGGAGCGGCCAGTATTGCAGAGTAGAGGTGAACTTCTAAATGATGACAATGCCAGCTGTTTTTAGCTTATGGCTTCTTCACCTTTTGGCATCAAGTGCCATGCTGGGGCTCATTTGGATGATTCAAATCGTCCATTACCCGCTCTTTGAGCGGGTTTCCCAAGAGCATTACGTCCGCTATCAAGAGGAACACGTGCGTAAGATTACGTGGGTCGTTCTTCCCTTAATGGCGACAGAACTCGTGAGCGCAGTTGCGTTTTGCGCCTTTGCCCACCCGCTGATGGTGAGGCATCCGGCATGGCTTGCTGCCTTGGTTTTACTGGCGGCCATTTGGTTATCAACTGCGTTTGTCCAGGTACCGCTCCACAACCGTTTGGCGTCGGGATTTCATGGTCCAACCCATCAACAATTGGTCAAAACAAACTGGATAAGGACAATTGCTTGGACTTTGCGAGTAGCTTTGATGAGCTACTGTGGCTATCACTGGTTCGTGACAGTTAATCTACTACAAACTTAGCGCAGGTTTCGATGCGTTGGAACTTCGGTTTCTGAGGTACTTACCGAATGAATTCATTACCCAAAGATGAAAAGGTGCTTGGGTGAGTCGGTAGATACTCCACGGTAGACGCGGAGCAAAATCAAAAATAGCTGCCAGAACAAAGGTCCCGCAGTTGCTAAGTCGAAATTCAAGCCTACCCTTGTTTTCTGTTTTTTCCATTCGAGTCATGTTCGCGAGAATGCCACCTTCAATATAGTAAAGAGCGCGCCTCGGCTCGGAACGGTTCGATACGTATTGGAGCTTCAGGAGAGGCTTTCGAAGCCCGAGCACACAGAAGCTCATGCAGTGATTCTCGTCGATTTCAACTCTGAGCAATGGGCCGAGGAACTGAGTGAGGAACTTGGCATAGTCCATCGCAATATCTTGCGCTGAGCGGCTGTTGTTGAGTTCGAGTCTCTGTATCGAACACACTTTTTGTTTGGTGGGCCGTTTTAAATAGGGCAAACGCAGTGCAGATCGTTTCGACGGCTGTTTTTGTTCGGCTCGCAGAGCGCGTCTGAGAGATTCTACAAATGGGATGCCAGTGACTCCGAGTCTTTTTTGAAGCCGATTTTCTTGTGCGACCATATCGTGTCGCAGGCTCTCAATGAGAGGCTCTACAAGCTGTTTTGAGGCACCCGTGATCACTTGAATCCAGTGAAGAGAGAGCCAAAGAGAAAAGATTGGAACAGATCCAATTCTTCTTTTCAGCCCCATCACCCCGGCCGTGGTCCGCATCATCTCGATGTAGGTCATTCGGTCCGGTCCACCGATGTCGTACCATTGGCCGTAGAACTCCGGTTTTCCAACAGAGCCGTCGAGCAGTTCAACCACATCTTCCACTGCAATTGGCTGGGTTTGAGATGAGGTCCACTTAGGGCAGAGCATCACCGGTAACCGTTGCACCAGCCGGTACATGATTCGGAAGGATGACCCTCCTTCCCCGATGATAAGCCCTGCCTGCAGTACGGTGACTGTTGGTTTACGGGCACCGAGAACTTGCGCCACTTCGTAGCGACTCGTGAGGTGCTCGGATAGTTTTTGACCACTGGGGATCAAACCACCGAGGTAAATGATTTGTTCGACTCCGGCCCGGTCGCATGCACGGGCAAAATTGTCTGCCAGAATCCAGTCGATGTCGCGAAAGCCAGCTTGGGTGAGCTCGGATGGAGCCATGGAGTGAACGAGGTAGAATGCATACTGCGCGTCTTGAATGGCTTCTTCTGCTTGAAGCAGGGAGAAAAGATTACAGCTTCTCCATTCCAAATCCGGGTGGTCACTTTTTTCGGGTATATTACGTCCGAGAGCGATGACCTTGAAACGCTCTAGAAGAACGGGGATGAGTACGCGCCCAACGAAACCACTGGCCCCGGCAACCACGACAACTTCTTTTTGGGGTATGCGAGTGAGTTCTGTCGTCAAGGTGTCCTCCGCCTCTTGCGTTTTCTTAATAGGGAACCTTTGCACGGGCTTTTCAAGTGGGTGGACCCAGGAGAGAGTTGGCTGAGATTTAAAGTGCCGATTTCGCTGTGGCTAGAAATCGTTTCCGAGCCTCCGGGTGGTTGACGATCGGTTTCGGGTAG